>CAKZJN010000394.1 GCA_936943465.1 uncultured Rhodoferax sp. | reverse complement strand
TGGTACAGCGGCAAGGCGCAGACGCTGGTGGGTTGCTGACCTGCTGGCACCTTGGCCATTACCGGGGAATTCCAGGCCTCGGATTGCAAGGCATTGGCAATCACATTCCGATGCAATAACACCGCCCCTTTGGAAACACCGGTGGTGCCGCCGGTGTACTGCAGCACCGCAACGTCGTCGGCCTTGCAGACTGGCTTGGTAAACGGCGCCTTTGCGCCCCGCGCAATAACCTGATTGAAGCGCACCGCGCCAGGCAAGTTGAAGGAGGGAACCATCTTCTTGACCTTGCGCACCACGTAGTTCACCAGCGCACCCTTGACGGCGCCCAACTGGTCTCCCATGGCGCACAAAACCACGTGTTTAACCGGCGTGGCAGCGATGCACTTTTCCAGCGTATGGGCAAAGTTCTCAATGATGACGATGGCTTTGGCGCCGCTATCTTTGAGTTGGTGCTCCAACTCGCGCGGGGTATACAACGGATTGACGTTGACCACCACCATGCCAGCCCGCAAGACGCCCGCTACGGCCACCGGGTACTGGGGCATATTGGGCATCATGAGGGCTACACGGTCACCCTTGTTCAAGCCGAGGCTTTGCAGGTAGGCGGCGAATGCCTGACTCAGGGCATCGGTCTGGGCGTAGCTTATATCTTGGCCCATAAAGCTATAGGCCACTCGGCTGGCATATTGATGGAAGCTGTTCTCCAGCAAATCCACCAACGAGCCATACACTGACGGGTCTATGTCCGCAGGCACTCCTGCGGGATAACTTTCAAGCCAAATGCGCTGGGCCATGTATTTGTCTCCATCCTTGTGTCAGGATTCCAACCTAAGCTCTCGCCGGGGGAACCGGGCCGCAAAGTGCAGCTACCAAGCCGCGGATAATTTTTGCTCAAAACCGGTACATTGCCGGTTTGTGTTTTCCCTAACTAACAGGCAGAAAGCCCCGGTTTTCAATCACGGGGCCTTTCTTTTGTTGCGCTGTTACAAGCAGTCGAATCAGCGCTTTAGCTCTTGAGCACCGTCAGAACTTCATCCAGCATCTTCTTGGCATCACCGAACAACATGCGGTTGTTGTCCTTGTAGAAAAGCGGGTTGTCCACACCGGCATAGCCCGAGGCCATGCTACGTTTCATCACGATCGATGTTTTGGCCTTCCAGACCTCCAGCACCGGCATGCCGGCAATGGGACTGGTCGGGTCGTCTTGTGCCGCAGGGTTCACGATGTCGTTGGCACCGATCACGATGGCCACATCGGTGGCTGGGAAGTCATCGTTCAACTCATCCATTTCAAACACGATGTCGTAGGGCACCTTGGCCTCGGCCAGCAGCACGTTCATGTGTCCGGGCATACGTCCTGCCACCGGGTGAATACCGAAGCGCACATTCACGCCCTTTTCACGCAGGACCTTGGTGATTTCAAACACCGTGTGCTGCGCCTGGGCCACTGCCATGCCGTAGCCCGGAACAATGATCACGCCCTTGGCTTCGCGCAGCAATTCAGCGGTTTCAGTCGCGTTGACAGGCACCACTTCACCCGCCGGTTGGGCTGCACCGCCAGCAGGTTTCGGAGCGGCACTGGTGGTGCCGAAGCCACCAGCAATCACGCTGATAAAGCTGCGGTTCATGGCGTTGCACATGATGTACGACAGAATCGCGCCACTGGAACCCACCAAGGCACCCGTGACAATCAACAAGTCGTTGGACAGCATGAATCCGGTGGCCGCAGCGGCCCAGCCCGAGTAGCTGTTGAGCATGGACACCACCACCGGCATGTCAGCACCGCCAATGGCCATCACCATGTGGATGCCGAACAGCAGAGCGATCACGGTCATCACCACAATGGGAGTGGTTGCATCTGCGATGGTGTGGGCGCCCATGAACTGGCCACCGAAATAGATCACGATCAGCAAGCCAGCCAGATTCATCCAATGCCGTCCGGGCAGCAGTACGGGGCTGCCGCCGATGCGACCAGAAAGCTTGCCAAACGCGACGACCGAGCCAGAAAGCGTTACTGCGCCAATGAAGATGCCAATGTAGATTTCCATTTCATGGATCGACTTGGCAGCGCCCGTGAACTCTTTAGAAGCTTCAGGGTCAATAAAGGTGGCAAAGCCCACCAGCATCGCAGCCAGACCCACCATGCTATGCATCAGCGCGACCAGTTCCGGCATTTGGGTCATTTGCACGGTCTTCGCCGCGTACAGGCCGATGCCGCCGCCAATGACCATGGCGCCGATGATCCAACCGTAGCCGGAAGCACCTACTTTAGGGCCCAGTACCGTAGCTACTACGGCAAGGGTCATGCCGATCATGCCGAACAGATTGCCACGGCG
>CAKZJN010000393.1 GCA_936943465.1 uncultured Rhodoferax sp. | reverse complement strand
AGCGCAATGTGGGCGTAGGCGTCGCTGGGCTTCATGGCCGGGGTCAGGTCGCTCAGGTACACGTCGGTGGTCAGGCGCGCAATGTCGTACTTGGCGTAGAGCGTGTGCAGGTGCTGGCACAGGTCGGCCAGGCCCATCTTTTCGTAACGCGGGTGCTTCTGGCAGAACTCCGGCAGGATGCGCCACATCGGCTGGTTCTTGTCGTAGTCGTCCTTGAACTGTTGCAAGGCGGTCAGCATGCTGTTCCAGCGGCCCTTGGTAATGCCGATGGTGAACATGATGAAGAAGCTGTAGAGACCGGTCTTTTCCACTACCACGCCGTGCTCGGCCAGGAATTTGGTGACGATGCTGGCCGGAATGCCGGTCTTGGAAAACTTGCCGTTCAGGTCGATACCGGGAGTCACGATGGTGGCCTTGATCGGGTCCAGCATGTTGAAGCCGGCCGCCATCTTGCCAAAGCCGTGCCAGTTGGCCTTGGCGCTCTTGCTTTCACCCTTGATCACCCAGTCGGTGGCGCGGCCGATGCCTTCGTCGGCCAGTTTGTCCGGGCCCCAGACCTTGAACCACCAGTCATCGCCGTACTCTTCGTCCACCTTGCGCATGGCGCGGCGGAAGTCGAGGGCTTCGGCAATGCTTTCTTCCACCAGCGCGGTGCCACCGGGGGGCTCCATCATGGCGGCGGCCACGTCGCAACTGGCAATGATGCTGTATTGCGGGCTGGTGCTGGTGTGCATCAGGTAGGCCTCGTTGAACAGCGGCCGGTCCAGCTTGACGGTTTGCGAGTCCTGCACCAGCACATGGCTGGCCTGGCTGATACCGGCCAGCAGCTTGTGAATCGACTGGGTGCTGTACACCACCGCTTCCTTCGGGCGCGCGCGCTTTTTGCCCATGGCGTGGTAGGTGCCGTAGAACGGGTGGAAGGCGGCGTGCGGCAACCAGGCCTCGTCAAAGTGCAGGTTGTCCACGTAGCCATCGAGCATGTTTTTGATGGTTTCGGTGTTGTAGAGCACGCCGTCGTAGGTGCTTTGCGTAAGCGTCAGCACACGGGGCTTGACCTTTTTGGCGTCCACGCCTTTGAGCAGCGGGTTGGCCTTGATCTTGGCCTGGATCGAGCTGACCTCGAATTCTTCCTTGGGGATCGGGCCGATGATGCCGAAGTGGTTGCGGGTGGGTTTCAGGAAGACCGGAATTGCACCGGTCATGATGATGCTGTGCAGGATGGACTTGTGGCAGTTACGGTCCACCACCACCACGTCGCCCGGCGCCACGGTGTGGTGCCAGACCATCTTGTTCGAGGTGCTGGTGCCATTGGTCACAAAGAAGCAATGGTCGGCATTGAAGATGCGCGCTGCATTGCGCTCACTGGCCCCAATCGCACCGTCGTGGTCCAGCAACTGGCCGAGTTCTTCCACCGCGTTGCAAACGTCGGCGCGCAGCATGTTTTCACCAAAAAACTGGTGGAACATCTGGCCCACCGGGCTCTTCAAGAACGCCACGCCGCCCGAGTGACCGGGGCAGTGCCAACTGTACGAACCGTCTTCGGCGTAATCCAGCAGCGCCTTGAAGAACGGGGGCTGCACGCCCTCCAGGTAGCTCTTGGCCTCGCGGATGATGTGGCGCGCCACAAACTCCGGCGTGTCCTCAAACATATGAATAAAGCCGTGCAACTCGCGCAGGATGTCGTTGGGGATGTGGCGGCTGGTCTTGGTTTCGCCATAAACGTAAATCGGCACATCCAGGTTCTTGCGGCGCACTTCTTCAATAAAGTGGCGCAGGTTCAGTACGGCGGGGTCCAGATCCGGGCCGGGTGTGAACTCCTCGTCGTCAATCGACAAAATGAAGGCACTGGCGCGCGACTGCTGCTGCGCAAACTGCGAAAGATCGCCGTAACTGGTGACGCCCACCACCTCAAAACCTTCGGTTTCGATTGCCTGCGCCAGCGCCCGGATGCCTAAGCCCGAGGTGTTTTCAGACCGAAAGTCTTCGTCAATGATGATGATGGGAAAGCGAAACTTCATGAAAGGCCTCCAACGACAGGGCAAAAATCGGCAAATAGGCGCGCAGTGTAAGGACTAATGGCGTCGAAATTGTTGCACCGCACACGAATTGCCCGCAAATGTGGCGTCCTCCACACAACGGCGTGTCGTACAAAGACGACGGGATGCCGGGAAAGCCTGACGTAAACTTGATCAAAGTTAGAGAGAAACATCGTGGATTTCACTGCACCTGCCAACCCGCCACAGAACCGAAGGGACTTCGCCCGCCACAACCCGATTGAGCGGGCTGCGGTCTGGTTCAATACCGGTGAAGCGATTGGTGAGACCTGCGAGCTGAA
>CAKZJN010000392.1 GCA_936943465.1 uncultured Rhodoferax sp. | reverse complement strand
GGCACGCAACGTCTGCCGCGCGCCTTGGGCGTGGAGCCGGCGCTCAATATGATTGTGAGCGGTGAGGTGGTCAAGGCCGAGATGCTGGCCATGTTGCCGGGTCAAAAGCTGTTCGACAAGATCAGCGCCTCGCCCGAAACCCTGGCTGAGGAAGCGCTGGCCTTAGCCGCATCGGTTGCCGCAGTTCGACCCTTGCCGCGCGTGCGTGATTTGCCCGCCAAACACCCGCTGGGCGACGCCTACTTTCAGTTCGCCCGCAACATGGTCAAGGGCATGGCGAAGAACTTTCCGGCACCCGCAAAGTGCGTCGATGCCGTGGAAACTGCCACCAAAAAGAAGTTTGACGATGGCATGGCGGCCGAGCGGGAACTGTTTATCAACCTGATGTGGACGCCCGAATGCCGCTCGCTGCGCCACTTGTTTCTGGCCGAGCGGGCTGCTTCCAAGATACCGGATGTGCCGTCGGACACGCCGCAGCGCAGCATCAAAGCCGTCGCCATCATTGGCGCGGGAACCATGGGTGGCGGCATTGCCATGAACTTCCTGAACGCAGGCCTCCCGGTCAAGATGCTGGAAGCCAAGCAGGACGCGTTGGACCGTGGCCTGGCCACCATTCGCAAGAACTACGACGCACAGGTCAAAAAGGGCAAGCTCAAGCAGGACAAGCTCGACGCCCGCATGGCGCTGCTGAGCACCACACTGGTTTATGACGACCTGAAAGACGCCGATCTGGTGATTGAGGCGGTGTTTGAAGACATGGGCGTCAAGGAGACGGTGTTCAAGGAACTCGACCGGGTGATGAAACCGGGCGCCATTCTGGCCTCCAACACCTCCACGCTCGACCTCAACCGCATTGCCAGCTTTACCCAGCGCCCGCACGACGTGGTGGGGCTGCACTTCTTCAGCCCGGCCAATGTGATGAAGCTGCTGGAAGTGGTGCGCGGCAACCAGACCGCCCCGGATGTGCTGGCCACGGTGATGGCGGTGGCCAAGAAGATCAAGAAAACGGCGGTGGTGTCGGGCGTGTGCGATGGCTTTATCGGCAACCGCATGATCGAGCAGTACGGACGCCAAGCCGGCTTCTTGCTGGACGAGGGCTGCACGCCGCAGCAGGTGGACCGCGCGGTGGAAAAGTTCGGCATGGCCATGGGGCCATTCCGCATGGGCGACCTGGCCGGCAACGACATTGGCTGGGCCATCCGCAAGCGCCGCTACGTCGAAAAACCCGGCATGAAATACAGCAAGACCGCGGACCTGCTCTGCGAGAAGGGCCGCTTTGGCCAGAAGACCGGCGCCGGCTGGTACGACTACGTGCCGGGCAAGCGCGATGCGATTCCCAACGCCGAGGTCGAGGCCATGGTGGCTGAGCACCGCAAGAGTCTGGGCATTACGCCACGCAAGATTTCTGATGAAGAAATCGTGCAGCGCCTGATTTTCTCGCTGGTCAATGAAGCCGCCCACATTCTGGAAGAGGGCATAGCCAACAAGGCCAGCGACATCGACATCGTCTACATCTTTGGCTACGGCTTTCCTCCCCACCGGGGCGGCCCGCTGCGCTACGCCGACGAACTCGGCCTGTTCAATGTGGCGCAGGCGATGCTGCGCTTTGCCCAAAACCCGCTGGACGATGCCGCCTTCTGGCAGCCCGCTCCGCTGATTCAACGCCTGGTCGCTGACGGCAAGACCTTCGGCTAAGCCCCAACGCACAGGAGAAAACCCATGACCCGCGCTGTAATCGTTTCTACCGCCCGCACCCCCCTGGCCAAGAGCTGGAAGGGTGCTTTCAACATGACCCATGGCGCCACGCTCGGCGGCCATGCTATTCAACATGCCATTGCCCGCGCCGGCATCGAGGCCGCCGAGGTGGACGATGTGCTGATGGGCTGCGCCAACCCTGAAGGTGCCACCGGCTTCAACATTGCCCGCCAGGCCGCGCTGCGTGCCGGCTGCCCGGTCACCGTGTCGGGCATGACCATCAACCGTTTTTGCTCGTCTGGCCTGCAGACCATTGCGCTGGCGGCCCAACGCATCGTGGCGGGCGAGGGCGATATTTATGTAGCCGGAGGCGTCGAGTCCATCTCGTGCGTGCAGCAGGAAATGAACATGCACATGGTGTCGGACCCCTGGCTTGCCAAGTCCAAGCCCGAGATTTACTGGAACATGCTGCAAACCGCCGAAAACGTGGCCAAGCGCTACGCCATTGGCCGCGACGCCATGGACGAATACGGTGCCGCCAGCCAGCAGCGTGCCACCGCCGCGCTGGAAGCCGGCCTGTTCAAGGACGAAATTGCACCCATCACGGTCACCATGGGCGTGGCCGACAAGGTCATGGGCCTGATGACCAAGCAGGTCACGGTCGAGAACGACGAAGGCATCCGCGCCGGTACCACCAAGGAAGCCATCAGCGGCCTGCGCTCGGCCTTGCCGGGTGGGCTGATCAGCGCCGGCAATGCCAGCCAGTTTTCGGACGGCGGCGGAGCCTGTGTGGTGATGGACGAGGCCTTGGCCGAGAAAAAGGGCCTGAAGCCGCTGGGTCGCTTTTTGGGTTTTGCGGTGGCCGGATGTGAGCCCGATGAAATGGGCATTGGCCCTGTGTTTGCCATTCCCAAGGTGTTGAAGCGCCTGGGCCTGGGCATCAACGACATCGACTTGTGGGAACTCAACGAGGCGTTCGCCGTGCAGGTGCTGTACTGCCGCGACACGTTGGGCATTCCGGCGGACCGCCTCAACGTGAACGGCGGCGCGATTGCGGTGGGGCACCCGTATGGCGTTTCCGGCCAGCGTCTGACCGGTCACGCGCTGATTGAAGGCCGACGCCGTGGCGCCAAGCGCGTCTGCGTGACCATGTGCATTGGCGGCGGCATGGGCGCAGCGGGTATCTTTGAGGTTTTGTAAGGACGCGCACTGCATGTCATCCCACAAGGCCGCTCGCACGGTTCAACAACTTTTCGACCTCACCGGCAAAACCGCGCTGGTCACCGGGGGCTCCCGTGGGCTGGGTCTGCAAATGGCCTTTGCCCTGGGCGAGGCCGGTGCCAAGATCATGCTCAGCTCACGCAAAGCGGCCGACCTGGAACAGGCCACTGCCGAATTGCAGGCCGCCGGCATTGACGCGCGCTGGGTGGCAGCCGACTGCGCGCAAGAGGCCGACATTGACCGCCTGGTGACCGAGACCCTGCACCGCATGGGGCCCATCGACATTCTGGTGAACAACGCCGGTGCAAGTTGGGGAGCGGCTGCCGAAGACCATCCGGTAGAGGCGTGGGACAAGGTCATGAACCTCAATGTGCGCGGCTACTTTTTGCTGAGCCAGGCCGTGGCCAAACGCAGCATGATTCCACGGCGCAGCGGGCGCATCATCAATGTGGCCTCGATTGCCGGCCTGGCTGGCAACCCGCCCTACATGAAGACGATTGCCTACAACACCTCCAAGGGCGCAGTGGTCAACTTCACCCGCACGCTGGGCGCCGAATGGGGCGCGTACAACATCACCGTCAACGCGGTGTGCCCGGGCTTCTTTCCGAGCAAGATGACCGCCGGCCTGCTGAGCGCGGTGGGCGAGGACAAGATGGCCGCTGGCGCGCCGCTCAAGCGCCTGGGCGATGACGAAGACCTCAAGGGCGCCTGCCTTCTGTTTGCGTCCGATGCCGGCAAGCACATCACCGGCCAGTGTCTGGCGGTGGATGGCGGCGTTAGCGTCGTGATAGGCCACTGACATGGAAAAGCTCAGCTTCGGCGTTGAAATCCCGTTTGTCGACCATCTGGGCTTTGTGCTGACCCGCTTTGACGGTGGCCATGCCGAGATTGAATTGCCGGCAAAACCGGAGTTGCTCAACTCCTTTGCCGTCACCCACGGCGGCGTGCTGATGACGCTGCTGGATGTGGCCATGGCGAGTGCCGCGCGCAGTGTGAGTCCTGAACTGGGCGTGGTCACCATTGAGATGAAAACCAGCTTCATGCGCCCGGCCATGCCGTCCGACAAGGGGCCCTTGTTGGCCAAAGCCGAGCTAATGCATCGCACTGCCACCATGGCCTTCACGCAGGCTACGGTGCTCGACGCACGGGGCCATGCCTGCGCCCACGCCACCGGCACCTTCAAGTACATGAAGCGCCTGGCCACCGGCGCGCGCAGCGTCAACCCGGTGCAAATTGCCACCGATTGAACGGCGGCCATGAACGACTCTTTGGCCCCGTTGGTGGCAGCATTTC
>CAKZJN010000391.1 GCA_936943465.1 uncultured Rhodoferax sp. | reverse complement strand
CCATCCAGCGGGTCAAACACCAGCAGGTACTTGCCGCGCGGGTATTGGCCCGGAATTTGATACGGCAAGTCCATTTCCTCGGAGGCCATCCCGGCCAGATTGCCAGCCCATTCAGTGCGACGGATAAAGACTTCATTGCTCAGCACATCGAGCTTCTTTTGGGTCTCGCCCTGCACGTTGACGCTGCCGCCTGCCTCTGGCGCATGGTTGCCCATCATGCCGCCCAGCTCGCCAAAGGCGACCGCGCGGGCAATGGCTTTGCAGGCAATGGCAATGTCCAGAATCAGGGCGTTGAAATCCCCGCTGGCACCGGGAAAACGGCGGCGCTCTTCAATCAGGAATTGGGTCAATGTGGACCGGTTGGTATTGGGCATAGTGGCTTCTAGAGTTTTAAATACTGTTTGTCCGGGCTCAGCGCGCCAGTGCCTGGCGGCGCAATTCGCTCATCACACCGGCATATCCGCTATCGGCGTCGGGGGCGCCAAACACGGCGCTGCCCGCTACGCAGGTGTCTGCGCCCGCGCGAACGATTTGCTGGATGTTGTCGGTCTTCACCCCGCCATCCACCTCCAGCCAGATCGGCTGACCCCCACGGGCCATGTGGGCATCGATGCGCTGGCGCACGTTGCGCAGCTTGGCCAGGGTTGAGGGAATGAATTTCTGCCCGCCAAAGCCGGGGTTCACGCTCATCAGCAAGACCATGTCGAGTTTGTCCATCACATGGTCCAGCCACTCCACCGAGGTGGCCGGATTCAGCACCAAACCCGCCTTGCAGCCGAGTTCGCGAATCATGGAAAGCGTGCGGTCCACATGGCGCGAAGCCTCGGGGTGAAAGGTGATGATGTTGGCACCGGCCTTTGCAAACAGGGGGATCAGTGCATCCACCGGCTCCACCATCAGGTGCACATCAATCGGAATCTGCACATGCGGTCGAATCGCCTCGCACACCAGCGGGCCGATGGTGAGGTTGGGAACGTAGTGGTTATCCATCACGTCAAAGTGCACCAGATCGGCTCCAGCCTGTTCGATTGCCCGAACTTCCTCCCCGAGGCGGGCAAAGTCGGCCGACAAAATGGAAGGGGCCAGGCGGACGTGGGCGGGGGCAAAGTCAGTGGGTGTCATAGGATGTCTTAGGGGGCTTTCAACCCAAAAATTCGGTGTGCCAGGCGCGCAGATGGGGCAGGTCCACATAGGTCAGATCGGGAACGATCCGCATCGCACCACGAAAGTCATGGTCAGCGGTATAGCGCGTAGGCGTGACCACCGTGGCAAGCCCTGCCGCGCAGGCAGATTGCAAACCATTGAGTGAGTCTTCAAAGGCAACGCAGGCCTGGGCAGGCAGGTGCATGGCCTCCAGCATCTGCAGGTACACCTGGGGATGCGGCTTTTTAATGGGGGCCGTTGATGCGTCGCCAATGGCGCTGAAGTTCAAGCGCCAATCGGCACCCAAGGCGCGGCGCAAAAGCGAGGCAATATTGACCGGCGAAGTGGTGGTGGCGATGGCCAGTTGCAAGCCTTGGGCATGCGCCTCCGACATCAGGCTGAGCACGCCGGGGCGCAACTGAACGCCTCCCTCTTGCACTGCCTCGCTGTAGGCAGCGGTCTTGAGTTCATGCAGCCGGTTCACCGTTTCCTGCATGGCCATGCCGTCAATCTCCCGCAGGTCCGGATGCATTTCTTTCCAGTAGTGCGCAATACGCTCCTTGCCACCGGAAACATGCAGCAATCGCGTGTAGAGGGCCTCGTCCCAATGCCAATCCAGCCCCATTTCAACAAAGGCCTGATTGAACGCAGCACGGTGCGCCGACTCGGTGTCAGCGAGGGTGCCATCCACATCAAATATCAGTGCCTTCAACATTCGGGTGTCACGCTTGGTTAGGGTTGAGAGGAGCCATATAAGCAACTACGGATTTACTTTAATCATCTCAACCCATAAACTCCAATCACGTTTTTTAAAACACACATCAGCTTTAACTAATGCGATAGAGGCAACATGCGGCCCTACACCCTCAAGCAAATACAGACTTTCATGGAAGTGGCCCGGCAGAAGTCGGTGTCCAAGGCGGCCGAACGCCTGTTTGTCACGCAGCCGGCGGTGTCCATGCAGATCCGGCAACTGGAAGACGCCTTCGGTCTTGCGCTGCTTGAACCCTTCGGGCGCAATATCCGGTTAACGCAGGCAGGCGAGGTCTTTTTGCACCATGCCCAGGCTGCCATGGGGCAATTCAAGGACCTGGAAGCGCAAATGGCCGACCATGTGGGCCTCAGAAAAGGACGCATCGATCTGGCCGTGGTCAGTACCGCCAAGTACTTCATTCCCATGTTGCTGGTGCAATTTGGCAAGTTGTTTGAAGGCATCAACGTGCAGTTGCAAATTGACAACCGGGAAAACGTGCTGGGCATGCTGGCACGCAACGAGGCCGACCTGGTGGTCATGGGCCGTGCGCCTTCTGACATGGACTGCGAGGCCACCGCTTTTGCCACCAACCCTTTAGCCATCGTCGCCGCACCCGACCACGCGCTGGTGCGCCGCAAGAAGCTTCCGTTCTCTGCTTTGGGCGATTACGCATTTGTGGTGCGCGAGGAAGGCTCCGGCACCCGCGCCGCCATGGAACGGTTGTTTTCCGAGCATAAAACGCCACTCAAGGTGCAAATGGAAATGCCCAGCAACGAGACCATCAAGCAAGCGGTGATGGCCGGCATGGGCCTGAGCTTTTTGTCCCTGCGCACGGTACGGCACGAGTTGGCCAGCGGCCACATCGCGTTGGTGGACATTCAGGGCATGCCGCAAATGGGGCACTGGTATGTGACCCACCTGAGTCAGAAGAAGCTCTCGCCTGCCGCCCGTTCGTTCAAAGAGTTTCTGATCGAACAGGGCGGTGCTTTGATGGATTCGTGGAGTTAAACGAGTCCGCTCCCATCAATGGGATGGCTTCGCTCCGGCTGCTCTTTCGTTGGCATCCAGGCCGCCCTTGGCTTTCCATTCCGACATGCCGCCTTGCAGAATTCGCACATTGTCCCAACCCGCCAGGCGCAGGGCAAAGCCTGCCTGGGATGACAAAGTACCGGCGTTGCAGTAGAGCAAAACCATCTTGTCTTTTGGAATTTTTGCGCTTTGGGCCAACACCTGACGCCACTCGATGTTGATGGCGCCGGGAATATGCTCCTTGGCATATTGACCCGCATCCCGCGTGTCGATGATGAGCATCTTGGGATACTCGCTTTTCGGCAGTTGCTCGGGAAAGATGGTTGCGCCGCTGTAATCCACGAACTCCAGATAAGCAGCCATTTCATCCACAACGACGGCCTTGTTGTCGGCCCACGCGTTGCTACCGAACAGGTGCAATCCAATGGCCAGTGCAGCCAGTGCCTTTTTCATACCGTGTCTCCGAATAATATAAGTGCAGTCGAATATACAAGAAGTGCACAAACATCACACGCGTTGACAGCTTTCCCGATGTGCCATCCACAGAGTTCCTGTTAAGTCCTGCAGGCTAGTCGTTCACTTTGCGGCACATGCAATAGATGAATTGCTGATCGGTTCCAAAGGGCGTGTGGTGCACCTGCTCTTCATGCGCCAGCATCGCAAAGGGTTCACCAAACTCCGCATGCAGTTCGCCTGCGGCATAACGCATCACGGGCAAGCCACTGCACTGCAAGGGACCATCGGCTCCAAAGGTTGCGACGATGACATGCCCGCCCGGTTTGACCGCATGCAAAACCTGACGCACGTAGGCTGCACGTTCTTCTGCAGAAGTCAGGAAGTGAAAAACCGCCCGGTCGTGCCACAAGTCCACGCTATGTTGCGCAAAGGAAGCACTTGTAACGTCCGCCACCACCCACTGCGCACGCTCGGCCAAAGGTCCTAGGCGACGCTGACTCTCTGCCAAAGCCGCCGCTGACAAGTCGAGCACCGTCACCGGCCCGTAGCCATCGGCCAACAAATCGTCCACCAAAGTTGAAGCGCCGCCGCCCACATCCATGATCGCCGCGTTGCGCGGCACGCCACTGTCACGTATCAACTGCATCGACTTATCCGCATGCGGCTGGTACCAGCTGACGCGGTCGACTGCTTTGGTGGTGTACACGGTCTCCCAATGGTCTTTGCTCTGCATGCCGGTTAAAACTCCAACCCGTCCGCAATGGCTTGAATGCCCGCCTTGGCACAGGCCTCATCGGCCTCCCCACCGGGAGCACCTGATACGCCGATGGCACCAAACATATTGCCGCCGCCTTCAATCATCAGGCCTCCACCAATGGCCATCACGCGCGGCTGGTTGCGGATGCCGCTCATGGGTTTTCCTGCCTGTGTTTCTACCCCCAGCGCCATGCTGGAAATACGAAAACTAGCAGAGGTCCAGGCCTTGTTGGTGGCAACTTCGACCGTGTGTGCGCCGGCAAAGCGGTCACGCAACAGCACCTGCGTAAGGCCCGTGCGGTCCACCACCGCGACTGCCACCTGAAAGCCCTGCTTTCTGCACGAATCCAATGCAGCCCTGGCTGCCGTCAGTGCTGTTTCTGGCGTCAGCGTCCTGGTTGAGAAAACGGCTTCCTGTGCCAGAGCTGAACCGATGACCACGCACAGCCCGACACCAACAAAAAGGGAACGCAACATGTCTGTCTCCTGAATAGTTTGAAACCACCCAAGGGTGGGTATGGCGACAGAAGTTACCACGGCACCCTGGGATTCGTCCCAACAGAAGTCATCAGAAAAAGCTGATTCAACGCACAGATAAATTGAATTTTCATGATGAGTCTGCCTCCCTATAGTCCGCTCCATCGACCGCACAACCTGCATTTCACTGGAGCAACACAATGGACCAAAGCAACCGCTACGCAGACCTTAGCCTCAAAGAAAGCGAACTCATCGCCGGGGGCAAACACATTCTGGTGGCCTACAAAATGAAGCCCAAGGCCGGGCACGGCTATCTGGAGGCAGCCGCCCACTTTGCTGCGGAGTCTTCCACGGGCACCAACGTGGAGGTGAGCACCACCGACGACTTCACGCGGGGCGTGGATGCGCTGGTGTACTACATAGACGAGGCCACCGAGGACATGCGCATTGCGTATCCCATGGACTTGTTTGACCGCAACATTACCGACGGCCGCATGATGATGGTGTCCATCCTGACGCTGATCATCGGCAACAACCAGGGCATGGGCGACATCCAGCACGCCAAGATCCACGACATCTATTTCCCCGAGCGCGCCATCCAGTTGTTTGATGGCCCGTCCAAAGACATCTCCGACCTGTGGCGCATCCTGGGCCGCCCCGTCAAGGACGGCGGCTACATTGCCGGCACCATCATCAAGCCCAAGCTGGGCCTGCGCCCCGAGCCATTTGCCCAAGCGGCCTACCAGTTCTGGCTGGGTGGCGACTTCATCAAGAACGACGAGCCGCAAGGCAACCAGGTGTTTGCGCCGCTGAAGAAGACCATGCCGCTGGTGGCCGACGCCATGAAACGCGCGCAGGACGAAACAGGCCAGCCCAAGCTGTTCTCGGCCAACATCACCGCCGACGACCATTACGAGATGTGCGCCCGCGCCGACTTCATTCTGGAAACCTTTGGCCCCGACGCCGACAAGGTGGCGTTCCTGGTGGACGGCTTTGTGGGCGGCCCCGGCATGATCACCACGGCGCGCCGCCAATACCCCAACCAATACCTGCACTACCACCGCGCGGGCCACGGCATGGTCACCAGCCCCAGCGCCAAGCGCGGCTACACCGCCTTTGTGTTGGCAAAAATCTCGCGCCTGCAAGGAGCCAGCGGCATCCATGTGGGCACCATGGGCTACGGCAAGATGGAAGGCGAGAACGATGACCGCATCATTGCCTACATGATCGAGCGCGATGAATGCCAGGGCCCGGTTTACTACCAGAAGTGGTACGGCATGAAGCCCACCACGCCCATCATTTCTGGCGGCATGAACGCGCTGCGTCTGCCAGGCTTCTTCAAGAACCTGGGACATGGCAATGTGATCAACACATCGGGCGGTGGTTCCTACGGACACATCGACTCGCCCGCTGCCGGTGCCATCTCATTGCGCCAGTCGTATGAGTGCTGGAAGTCGGGGGCGGACCCGATCGCCTACGCCAAGGAGCACAAGGAATTTGCCCGGGCTTTTGCTTCGTTCCCGGCCGATGCTGACAAGCTCTATCCCGGTTGGCGCGACCAGTTGACCATGCATCGCTAAGTGTTAAGCGCAGCCATGACGCATCCACGCACCGAGCCGTACTACCAGCCGCAGGCCAATGAGGTCGCGTTGTATGAGGCCGCCTATGCCGCGCGTTTGCCCGTCATGCTCAAGGGCCCGACGGGCTGCGGCAAGTCGCGCTTTGTGGAGTACATGGCCTGGAAGCTCAACCGGCCATTGATCACGGTGGCGTGCAACGAGGACATGACTGCCTCCGACCTGTTGGGCCGCTACTTGCTGGAAGACCATGGCACGCGCTGGCTGGACGGGCCGCTTACCACGGCGGCCCGTACCGGCGCTATTTGCTACCTGGATGAAGTCGTCGAAGCGCGGCAGGACACCACCGTCGTCATTCACGCGCTGACCGACCACCGCCGCCAGTTGCCATTGGACAAGCGCGGGGAGTTGGTCAACGCACACCCTGACTTCCAGTTGGTCATCTCCTACAACCCGGGCTACCAAAGTGTGATGAAGGACTTGAAACAGTCCACCAAACAGCGCTTTGTAGCCTTCGACTTTGACTATCCCGAAGCCGCAATGGAGGCTGCCATCGTGGCCCGCGAGACTGGCTTGGACGAGGCCACCGCGGCCCGCTTGGTGCAGGTGGCCACCACCGCGCGTCGCCTCAAGGGCCACGGACTGGATGAAGGAATCTCCACCCGGCTCATGGTGTACGCGGCCACCCTCATGCACAAGGGCGTCAGTGCACACGACGCTTGCCGCATGGCGCTGGTGCGGCCGATTACCGACGACGCCGACATCCGCGCCACACTGGACCACGCAATCACTGCGGTTTTTCCCTGAGGCTGCGGCCATGATGCAGGCATGGCGCGCACGACTGGATTGCCGGTTTGCCGAAGTGGAGGCAGTCTTTGAAGACTGCATGCAAGAAGCCCGGCAGGTGCTCTCCGACTCCGGCATGCTGGCCTACCTGGACAGTGCAGCCACCTTGGGCAAGTTGGGACGCGGTGCAGAACCCGTGCTCACCTTCCTGCAGACCTGGCCTCAGACTGCCGCCACGGTAGGCGAAGATGCTTTGGCGGCGGTCATGGACGGGGTGCGAACCATCAACAAATCGCCCAACGGTCGCGCGATTGCACCCTTGCTACAGACGCTGCCTGCCGTCTCCCGCCGGCTGGTGACCCCCAACCTGCTGCAACAGTATTTGGATCTCGGCCTGCACATCCTGGCGCAAACCAGCGGCTCTATCCATGGCATTCACAAAACCTACGCGAGCCCGTGCCTGATCGCATTCTTTGAAAGCGCGCCGCAGGTGTTGCAAGTGCTATCCATGGACGGAATGCGCACCTGGGCGGACTACGGCATCCGCCACTATCGCTCACACCCAGACCAACAGCACCAATACTTCACCCTGCAATCAGCCGACAGCCGGGCCGTGCTGCAACGCCAGCGTCACGGAACGCTGCTGGTGGACCATTTGCGCAAACTCGACTTGTATTTGCAAGCCCTTTGGCAAGACCC
>CAKZJN010000390.1 GCA_936943465.1 uncultured Rhodoferax sp. | reverse complement strand
CTGCAGGCCAGGTTGGACTCCGGCACGCCCAGCTTCTTCAGGATGAGGCCCATGGGGCAGAAGTTGGTAATGCCGAACTGCAGCAGGTTGGCTCCGACAAAGGCGGTAAATGCCAACCACCAATGCGAGACAAAAAGCGGGCTGGCGTCAATGCCCAGCGCCAGCGAAATGAGGATAAAGCTGCCGGCAAAAATGTGGATATAGCGGTCTACGGTCATGGTTGGCTCCTGGTTTAGTGGTGATGGTTAGTGGTGGGGGACTGGTTCGGCCTTATGGACAATGCCTGGCGCAACGTCAGCGCGCAGTTCCATACGACGCCGGAATAGCGCGAAATACAGGACCGGTATCACCACCAGCGTGAGCAGGGTGGACACCAGAATGCCAAAAATCAGGGAGATGGCCAGACCGTTGAAAATCGGGTCGTCCAGAATAAAGAAGGCACCGATCATGGCCGCCAGGCCGGTCAACACAATCGGCTGGGCTCGTACCACGGCGGACTGCAGCACGGCGGTCTTGAAGTCCATGCCCTGCGAGACCTGCAGTTCAATAAAGTCCACCAGCAGGATGGAGTTGCGCACAATGATGCCCGCCAGCGCAATCATGCCGATCATGCTGGTCGCCGTAAATTGCGAACCCAGCAGCGCGTGGCCCGGCATGACACCAATGATGGTCAGTGGAATCGGCGCCATGATGACCAGTGGCGTCAGATAGCTCTTGAACTGCGCTACCACCAGCAGGTAAATCAGCACCAGTCCGACCGCGTAGGCAGCGCCCATGTCGCGGAAGGTTTCATAGGTGACTTGCGATTCGCCGTCCCACTTCAGGGCGTACTGGCGGTAGGTGTCGGTGGGTTGCTTGATCCAGTATTCGCCATGGTTGGCCTGTGCCATGGCCGCGTTGGACTGCATGGTGGAACGGATGCCGAACAGGCCATAGAGCGGCGAGTCGAGCTTGCCGGCCATGTCGCCGAAAACGTAACTCACGCCGTGCAGATCCTTGGTGTAGAGCGGCTTGTCGATGATGCCGCGTTCCACTTGCACCAGCGCCGACAAGGGCACCAGTTGGCCATTGGCGGCACGCAGTGGCAGCGCCAGAATGGCGTCGAGCCCCACTTGTGACTGCAGCGGCAACTGGATGCGCACCGGCACCGGGTACTTGGAAACTCCGTCGTGCAGGTAAGCGGCGTCAGCGCCGGACAGGGCCGACGAAACCGTTTGTGCAATGGCGGCAACCGGTATGCCCAAGGACTCGGCACGCTGGCGGCGCACCCGCAGGAAGGCGCGGGGGGCGTCTTCACGCAGGCTGCTGTCAACGCCCACGATGTCGGGTGTGGCGGCAAACGAAGCGGCGACTTGCGCGGCCAGTTTCTGGCGTCCGGCTTCATCGGGGCCGTAAATTTCAGCCACCAGCGGTGACATCACCGGCGGTCCGGGAGGCACTTCCACCACCTTCACACGGGCATGGTGGGCAGCGCCGATTTTTTCGAGTGCCGGGCGCAGACGCTGGGCAATCACGTGGCTCTTGTCGCTGCGGTGGTGTTTGTCCACCAGATTCACCTGCAGGTCGCCCTGCTCGGCGTCGGCGCGCAGGTAGTACTGGCGCACCAGCCCGTTAAAGGTGATGGGGGACGCGGTGCCGGCGTAGGCCTGCAGGTTGGTCACTTCGGCCTGGGTCGCCAAAAAGGCGCCCAACTCCTGCAGCGTGGCCGCGGTTTCTTCCAGCGGGGTGCCAGCAGGCATATCGACGATGACTTGAAACTCGCTCTTGTTGTCAAAGGGCAGCATCTTCAACACCACCAGTTCCACGACCGCAAGGCCAACCGACAACAACAGTGCGGCCAGAATGCCGCCCAGCAGCAGCCAGCGCTTACGGGCACTTTCCAGGAAAGGCGACAGGATGGCGTTGAACAGGTGTTGAACCTTGGTGGTTTTCACCTCGGCCTGGTCGTGCTCGGCGTGGGTGCCGTGCTCGCGCATGAACTTCAGGGCCAACCACGGCGTGACCGTAAAGGCGATGGCCAGCGACAGCGCCATGCCCAGGCTGGAATTGATCGGGATGGGGCTCATGTAGGGGCCCATCAGGCCCGACACAAAGGCCATGGGCAGCAGCGCGGCAATCACGGTGAGGGTGGCCAGAATCGTCGGGCCGCCGACTTCGTCGACCGCGCGGGGGATGATCTTGACCAGGCGCGCGTCGGGCGTGAGCTGCTGGTGCCGGTGGATGTTTTCCACCACCACAATCGCATCGTCCACCAGAATGCCAATCGAGAAAATGAGCGCAAACAGCGACACGCGGTTGAGCGTGAAGCCCCAGGCCCAGGAGGCAAACAGGGTGGCGGTGAGCGTCAGAATCACGGCGGCGCCCACAATCACAGCTTCGCGCCGGCCCAGGGCAAAGCCCACCAGCAAGATCACCGAACCGGTGGCGAATGCCAGTTTCTGGATCAGTTTGTTGGCCTTCTCCGCAGCGGTCAGGCCGTAATCGCGCGTCACACTGACCTCCACGTCGGCAGGGATGACGGTGTTGCGCAGTGAGTCCATGCGCGTCCGAACGGCGCCGGATACATCGACTGCGTTCTCGCCCGGCTTCTTGGTGACCTGAATCGTCACCGCTGGGTAACTCTGGCCGGTGACGGGGGTATTGGCCTGGCCGTTCTGGCTCGTGGCGGCCTCTGCCGTGCCATACGCGGCACCGGGGGTAAACCAGACGTAGGCCCGGGGCTGCTGGGCGCCATCGGTGATGCTGGCAACGTCGCGCAGGAACACCGGTTTGCCATTGCTAACGCCCACCACGATATCGGCCACATCTTCGGCGGTGCGCAGGAACTCGCCCGCATCCACCGTCAACATGAGCGAAGTGCTTTGCTCGCCCGAAGGCGGTTGCAGCACTGCGCCAGCGGGCATGCCGTAGTTGGCGGCAGCCACAATTTTTTGCAGGCTCAGCACGTCGACACCGCGCGCACGGAGGCGCTCGGCATTCACTGCAATCTGAATGGAACGGCCTGGCCCGCCAATCGTCTGAACCTCGCGCACACCGGGCACCGATTTGAGGTCCGCCTCCACGGCGTGGGCAACGGTTTCCAGATCGACGGCGCCGCTGGCGTCTTTGCTCCACAGGGTCATTGCCGCGACCGGCACATCGTCAATGCCCTTGGGTTTGACGATGGGGGTAAGCGTGCCGAGGTCGCGTGGCAACCAATCCTGGTGCGCATTCAATACGTCATACAGGCGCACCAGCGCTTCGGTGCGGGGTACGCCCACCTTGAATTGCACCGTGAGAATGGCCATGCCGGGGCGGGCCACCGAATACGTGTGTTCAATGCCGGCAATTTGCCCCAGCACCTGTTCGGCCGGTTTGGCCACCATGTTTTGCACGTCGGTGCTGCTGGCCCCGGGGAAGGGAATCAGCACATTGGTCATGGTCACATTGATTTGCGGCTCTTCTTCGCGCGGAGTGATCATCACGGCGAAGAGTCCCAGCAACAAGGCGACCAACGCCAGCAGCGGCGTGAGGGCATTGTTCTGGAAGCTGGCCGCGATGCGACCGGAAATTCCCAGGTTATTCGGATGCGTCATGGCACGCTCACTTGGCCGCTGGCGTTGCGCCAGCTTGTGCTGCGCGAATCGGGTCGGTGGCCACTACGTCACCGGCGCGCAGGCCCGACAGCACTTCCACGCCAGACGGACCGGCATGGGCTCCCAGTCGTACAGCGCGCAGGGCAAAGGTATTGCCAGCCGCCACGTACACCGCCTGGAGTTCGCCGCGGCGCACGATAGCGCTGGCCGGCACGGTCAGGCGTTG
>CAKZJN010000389.1 GCA_936943465.1 uncultured Rhodoferax sp. | reverse complement strand
CTGACGCTGGCGGCTTTGCTGCGCAGTGAGGACTACGCAAAGGCGATTCAGCTCTACCTGGAATATGACCCTGCACCGCCTTTCGATTCGGGGTCACCCGAGAAGGCTCCGGCCGTGGTCAATCAATTCTTGGGCGACATGTTTGCGGGCCTACGCGAAACAGCCTTTGCGACGGCACGACGCGCCGGCAAGTTGATCTAGGGGAACCTTGCAATGAAATTGCGCCTGCAACCCGAGCAAATGGCGGGCCTCGCGTTGGTGGTCGCCCTGCATGCTGCAGCCTTCTGGGCGCTGTGGCAGCAGGGGCTGCTACCCACGGTGGAGCAGGCCCAGACTTTGTTTGTCTCCTTTACCCAACCTCCACCGCCGGTGCAAAAAACCGAGCCGCCCAAACCATTGCCGCAGCCCGTCAAGCCCCGGCCGGTTGAAAAGCCGCAGCCCCAACAACTGGTGGCGCAAGCGCCAGTGCAAGCACCCACGGAATACGTTGCACCTCCGCCGCCGCCGCAACCGGTTGTGACAGAGGCCCCCCCTGCTGCCAAACCAGCCGTGGTGGCCGCCGCCGTGCCCGTCCCGGTGAAGCCGTTGGTCATGGAGTCCGAACTGTCGGTGGCCTGCCCCAACCGTGAGCCACCGGTTTATCCGGCGGTGTCCCGCCGTCGCGGGGAAACCGGGACGGTGATTCTCAAGGTGGAACTGGATGAGCGTGGCCATGTGGCCGATGCGCGCGTTCAAACCTCTAGCGGCCAGGCCCGGTTGGACGAGGCCGCACTGAGCGCCGTTCGCAACTGGCGTTGCACGCCGCCGCAGCGCAACGGCCAGGCAGTGCGGGCCATTGCACTGCAGCCCTTTAATTTTGTTTTGCAAGGAAACTGATTCACATGGAAACGACATCAATGGAAGGTCTGGGATTCGCCCACTTCTTAACCCACACCGACGGTGTAGGACGCCTGGTGCTGGGCATTCTGCTGCTGCTGTCTATTGCAAGCTGGTACCTCATCTTCACCAGGGCGCTGAGCAACTGGCTGGCTCGCAAGAGGGCGGACGCATTTCTGCAGCGGTTCTGGCAGGCACAGTCTCTGCAGGCCGTGCAACAGATGATGCAGCAAGGTACACCGGACAACCCGGCTGCACACCTGGTCACCCAATCGCTGGAGGCACTGAACAACAGCAACCAGGCCGGCTTGGCGGCGGCGGGGGGCTTGGGCGAGTACCTCACCCGCACGCTGAACAACGCAGTGGACCAGGAGGCGGCCGACTGCGAATATGGCTTGACCATATTGGCCACGGCAGGCTCGGCGGCCCCCTACGTGGGGTTGTTTGGAACCGTGTGGGGCATCTACCACGCGCTGGTGCAGATTGGCATGAGCGGGCAGGGCACGCTGGACAAGGTGGCAGGGCCGGTGGGGGAGGCACTGATCATGACGGCACTGGGGCTTGCGGTGGCGATACCGGCGGTGCTGGCCTACAACGCCTTTAACCGGCGCAACCGGCTCTGGATGGCCAGGCTTGAGTCGTTTTCACATGACCTGTTTGTGTTGCTAACGGTGAAGTCCGGCGAGGCAGGCCCGAATGGCAATGCGGCGCGCGGAGGCTAGGCCATGAGCGCCAACCAGTTCAAGCGCTATCGCGCCAAGGCGCCCATCGCAGAGATGAACATCGTGCCGCTCGTCGATGTGATGTTGGTGTTGCTGGTGATCTTCATCGTCACGGCACCCTTGCTGACCCATGCCGTCAAGATCGATTTGCCCAAGGCATCCTCCGCCGTCAACGTTACCAAGCCTGAGCACATTGAATTTGGCATTCGGGAAAACGGCAATCTGTTTTTCAATGGCGAGGCGGTCTCCATCGAGGAACTGCCTGTCAGGTTCGCCGCCGAGGCCGCCAAACAGCCGCAGCCCGAAGTGCACATCCGCGCCGACCGCCATGCCTACTACGAAAGCATCGCAAAGGTGATGGCGGTCGCGGCAAAGACCGGTTTGGTGCGCATTGGTTTTGTGTCGGAACCCGACTACGCGGCTGGGCGCTGAACCGATATGCCCACGCCGATGCCAGTGCACGCGCTCCGACCACAACGCCGATTTGCGGTGTGGCTGAGCTTGTGTCTAGCACTGGTCATGGCGTTGGCTCCTACGATTTCGCGCGCCCCAATGGAGGGCTGGTCAGATGGGGCGGGGGACTATTCTGTTTGCAGTGCGCCGGGTGCTCCAAAGTTCGTATCGGACGAGGTCCGGTCGCAATCAGAAAAGCCTGCGCCGGACCACACCACGCTTTCGCATTGTCTGTTTTGTCTTTGTGGCGAGGGAAGTTTCGGGCTACCTGTTGAGCCGGTCGCATTGCCAGACTTCAAGTCCACACATGCACAACCCAGGTCAGCGCGACTGGCCTGGTTCGCCGACAGGCGAATGGCGTGGGTTCCTCCACTAAGGGGGCCGCCGGGGTGAGCCACTTTTCGCGCTCTTCTAACTACACAACAAACAATTTATTTTTTGACTCGTCACACACTATGAAATTCCAACTAACTCCTATTGGTGCAGCCCTTCTATTGGCGTTGCCGACCTACGCTTTGTCGCAGACCGCCGAACAAAGTACATCACTCAAACCGGTGACCGTGACCGGCGCAGCTTTTCGCGAGGACCTGAGCCCTGCGAGTGCCAAGAATCCGTTTCGCACCACAGAGAGCAGCAGTAGCCACGTTCAAGTCATTAGCCGTGAAGAGATCGAACAACTACGTCCAGCCGATGTATTTGAGTTGGTGAATATGGCGGGCGGCGTGGTTGCGACACCCCGAAGTTCGCGTATGGGCTTTAGCAGCCTCAGCATCCGCGGTGACAGCAACTTCCGCTGGATGATTGATGGCATTTACCTGGATGCCGGAACCGCCTCACGCATCATGAGCGCTGTCCCCATCGCAGCCGTTGAGGAAATTCAGGTGGTGCGGGGTAGCAGCGCGCTCACCTTCGGTCCGATGACGAATACAGAGAACCCATCCGGCGGTGCTGCCGTAGATGGGTTTGTGGTGGTTCGCACGCGCAAACCGCAAAAGACCGAAGCGCAGGTGCGCTTGGCGGTGGAGTCGAATCAGGGCCATCAGGAAAGCGTCTGGCTGGGTAAGACCCTGGAAGGTGAAACCAAAGGCTATGTGGCGGCACTGCTGGCCAACGCATACACCGACAGTCCAACCGAAAAACTGGACAACGGCAATGATTACAACGTGGATAGGGAGTCACGCAAAATTATGCTCAAAGGTGGCATTGACGTGGCCGGTTGGAACGTCGACCTGATGGCCTACGAGGACGAAGGTAGCTACCAAATTCCCAATACCAACAGCCACGTGGTGGGCAGTTTGGGTTGGTATGTCGATCCCGCTAAGACCCATATTTTGAGCATGAACGGTAGCCGCTCATGGGACGCCCGCAACACCACCTTGTGGAGCGTCTCTACAGTCAAGGGCGAGCAGACCGTCTACTCCCCTGCTGTCAACAAACCCAATTTGGTAAATGCCGAACATGTCAATCTTCGTCACAACCTATTTTTGGGAAAAACCAAGCTGAGCATGGGTGGTGACTATCGCCACTGGGAAGTTCCCAACGGACAAAACCCGCAGTATTACCCCAACACAAGGCGCGAAGAGTTCACACGGGGTTGGTTTGTGCAGGGCGAACAAGCCTTGCTGGACGGGCGCCTAAATCTGGATGCCAGTATGCGAGAAGACAATGTCTATGTAGCGAATGGCTTGAACTTCATGTTCGCAGGTTCAGGTGCTGGCGCCACGAATACCAAGGTCTATAACGTTCAACTTCCTGCGGCTAAATTTACGACACTGGGTTCGCGCTTCAACCTGGATACGCAGTGGGCGCTGACGGCTCGCTATGGCCTTGCAAGCCAGCCCTTGTTGCCGGGGATCAAGGCTGCTTCTGGAGTCAATCTCCAACCGGATGCGCAGACCAAATGGGAACTGGGCGTAGAGAGCAACATCAGTCGGGAAGTCAACGCCAGCTTCAACTTCTTCAGTCGCGTTTCCAGCAACGAGAAGCAAATTACTGGTTACAGCAGCACAACAGTTGCTTGTACGGCCGGTGCTGCAACCCTAACTCGCGCCGTGCCTTGTTATTCGCAAAGCGATACCACCCGCGCGGGTGTTGAGCTCACGGTTTCCGGCGAGCTCGCAACGCGTAGCCGCTACCGCTTTAGCTGGACGCACTTCACGGAACTATCCGGCTTCGTAAGTGGTGCCGATCTGGAAGGCCAAACCCCAAGCGATGTGGCGGAAATCACGGCCAGTCACGGCTTCGACCGTTATACGCTTACGGGCGCCGTCAAGTATGTTGCTACCTACAACGGGGCATCCAACGGAACCATTGGCCCTGTGCCCTATTCCGGCTACACCAAGCTCGACCTGGGCCTGGGTTATGACTGGAAATGGAGCAGTACGCCCATTCGCACCACTTTGTATGCCCGCAATCTCGCTGACAAGAAGTTCGAAACCGCCGTCGGCGTTCAAGACGTGGGTCGTGTAGTGGGCGTCGAAATGCTGGCCAGCTTTTAATCAGGGGCACACAGCATGACTAAAGCAAAACGACCCTGGACGGCCCGGCGCATTCACTTGTGGGTCGCCGTTATTTTGGCGATTCCCTTTGTGTTGATGGCGATCAGCGGCATATTGATTGCCATGCGCAGCGTGGCCAACGTGCCGGTTCCCATGAAGTGGCTGGGTGCCGAGAGCGTGCCCGAGCGATTGCCGATCATGGCCTATCTGGAGGGTGCCGATGGCACCCGTTGGATTGGCAATGCCAATGGTCTGAACGCAGTTAAAACCGGTGTGACCCAGACCGTGCCCAACTTTGACGGTCAAGAGATCATGGGCCTGGCAACGCTGCAAGGAAAGGCAAGTCCCTTGGTCGCCACGCGAATGGCAGTGTGGACCGAGGTGGACGGGGCCTGGCAGGCCGTCCGGCGCGGGCGTGTTCGGCAGGTATCGCAGCTCAGCGATGGGCGGGTGCTGGTGATTGCTGGCGGCCGAGGCGAAATGGCCGATGGAAAGCCGATGGTCAGTGGCGACGGCATTAACTGGGAACCCTATATGCCTGCCATGCAGGCCAATCGGCAGTTGCCAAAGCTGGATTCCCCTTCGGTGGCTTTGCATCAGTTCATGCGTGAGCTGCACTCGGGCGCATTCTTTTTTGGTAAAGGACCGGGTGAAATGGTTTGGAGCAACCTGATGGGTTGGATTTTGGTTTTGCTGTCACTCACCGGCTTGTGGATGTGGTTCAAGCGGGAACGTCAAAAGGCCTCTGAGCGGGCGGGCGTCACAGCGCATTCGGTCATGGGTTCGGTCAGCGAAGGCGAACTGAAAAAGGTGTCCGCATGATCGCGCCGATTCTGATTGGCTTGGGCCTGCTTTGCCTGGGAGGTTCTATTGCTTTGACGCTGGCAGGCATCCGCTACTTGCTGGTTCGCCCCGGCAAGGCGGTAGTTGCGCCGGCGGCATCTGCATCTGCACCTGCCACCCCAGTAGCCACCGTTCACCTGGAAGGCATCGGAACCTTGGCGCTGGAGGCCGGTGTGCTTCTCAACACGCTATGGGAGCATCTGCCCCATGCCGAATGCCAATCCGGGGAGTGCGGCGGCTGCAAGATGAAACTGCTGGAGGGAAAGGTGCACTGGATCCGTGACCCCGTGGTTGAAATTAACCGGCAGACGCACATTCTGGCTTGCAGTTGCGAGGCTGCTGGCCCGATACGCTGCGCCACACCCTGAGTGTGACCGCAGCAGTCAAGGTAACCTAAATTGAATTCTTCAAACAACACCATTAACATGGCGCACCAATAGAGTGCAAAAGTCGATACCAGATACGTCAAAGCGCGTCTGGTGCCATAGCGCCGCGATGGGGCTGTAAACGGAGAAGAACATGAAGATTTCAACGAGCTTGTCGGCGGGCTTTGCCTCGCTGGTTTTTGCGACGCTTTTTGTGGCCAGTTTTGGCCTCTACCAGGTTCACCAGGGCAACGCGGCGATGAAGAGCATGTACGACGACCGGGTCGTCGCACTCAAGCAGCTTGGGGTGGTGTCTGATCAACTCAGAACCGAAGTATTTGAGGTCACAGTCAAAGGCATGCACGGTCTTCTGGATGGAAAGGAAGCGGTGCAAAAAATAGATGCGGCCGTTTCTAAGGCCGATGCCCAGTGGAAGGCCTATTGCGCCACGTATCTGGTGGAAGACGAAAAGGCGGGCGTCATCAAAGTGAACGCCATCCTGCAGCGCTTTCTACCGGTGGTCGCGAACACCAAGTCGGCACTGGGTTCGGGCGACAAGGGCCGGATTGAGGCCGCGATCAAGCCCTTGCTGGAAGTAACCGATGCTCTGGGGGAGCAGATGGATGCGCTGACTTCGATTCAGCAGCGCGAATCGGCGCTGATCTACAAGACTGCCAATGCCGCCTATGAGCGCACCCAGCTTCTGTTTGGTGTCATTGCGGTGTTGGTGGTCGTGCTGGGAGTGAGCGTTGCCCGGACGATCACCAAGTCCATAGGCGACGGCATTTCCGTTGCGGTCGGGTTTGCACAAGCGATTGCGTCGGGTGATCTGTTGCGTGAAGCCAAGCTGGCCGGAAAGAATGAAATATCGGTTTTGCTGGATGCCATGAACCAGATGAAGAATGAACTCATCCGGGTTGTGACATCGGTCAGGCAGGGCTCCGAAGGGGTTGCCACTGCGAGCGCAGAAATAGCGCAAGGCAACCACGACTTGTCCGCTCGCACCGAGAGTCAGGCCAGCGCCTTGGAGCAAACAGCGGCCAGCATGGAAGAACTGAGCTCTCAGGTGCAGCACAACGCCGACAACGCCAAGCAGGCCAACCAACTCGCCACCAGTGCTTCGAGCGTGGCCGTTCGGGGGGGCGAAGTGGTGAGCCGTGTTGTGGACACGATGAAGGAAATCAACGACTCCTCCAGAAAGATTGCCGACATCATCAGCGTCATTGACGGCATTGCCTTCCAGACCAATATTTTGGCTTTGAACGCTGCGGTGGAGGCCGCTCGCGCTGGCGAGCAAGGCCGTGGTTTTGCCGTAGTGGCCAGCGAGGTAAGGAGCTTGGCCGGACGCAGTGCGGAGGCGGCCAAAGAAATCAAGCAACTGATCAGTGCCAGCGTCGAGCGGGTCGAGCAAGGAACGGTGCTGGTGGACGAAGCCGGTACGACCATGACCGAAGTGGTGACCTCCATTCGCAGAGTGAGCGACCTGGTCAGTGAAATTAGCTCAGCCAGCGACGAACAGTCTGCCGGTGTCGCCCAGGTGGGTGAAGCGGTGGGCCAGATGGATCAAGTGACCCAGCAGAACGCCGCACTGGTGGAGCAGATGGCGGCTGCCGCCAGCAGCTTGAAGTCGCAGGCATCGGACCTGGTGGCAACCGTATCGGTGTTTCATATAGATGCCCCGCTAAAGAGGCTGGCATAAGCGGGTGCTCCGAGCCCTTCTTCATTGCGGTAATAATTTAGCAACTCTTCACCCTTGCTAATTTGGAAACCCAACCGATGAAAAACCTCAAAGCTCCGCTGTGCGTTTTTGCTGCCCTTCTGGCGATTCCGATGGCTGTCCAGGCAAAAAACTACGCTGGATTTGACCTGTGTGGCCCGGCCACCGCAGCGTCAGTCAAGAGCGTGGTGGAAGGTGCCGGCGGCAAAGTCGCCCGCGTGATTGATAACACCTACCCCGACGAACTGATCGTCATTGCCAGCAACTATCCCGTAGATGCGGCGCCCCGCAGCGTGAGCGTCACCCTCTACAAGGGCAAGGTCGTTTATGTTTCCGTGGGCAATGCCGGCGACATGGTGCGCGGCATTGAAACCAAGTACGGCAACAAATTCACCACCTCCAAGAAGGAAGAGAAAGTTGGCGTTACCAACAGCCACCACTTCCAAGACCCTGAAGATGCCAGCCTGGAGCTGACCATCAGCCAGTTCGAAATTGCCAAAACCAAGGGCATCTTCTACAGCGTGAATTACGCCTGCAAGGACTTGTACAAAGAGGTCGAAAAGGCCCGCGAGGCCTACACCGCCTCCGGCGCCAAGAAGTAAGTAGTTAGCCGGCCTTGCCGTCGGCAAACAGTTCCACGAACAACTGGCGCATCCACATATTGCCGGGGTCCCGGTTGTACTTGGCGTGCCAGAACAGGTTGATGGCAATGTCGGGCAGGCGCGCCGGGTGCGGTGAAGTGACCAGGTCAAACGGCAGCTTGCAGCGCTCGGCAAAGCGCTCCGGTAGGGTGGCAATCAGGTCGGTGGATTGCAGGATGTGACCCACCGCGACGAAGTGCGGCACCACCAGGCGCATCTTGCGTTTGATGCCCGCGCGGTCCAGCAGGCCGTCCACCTCACCATGTCCGGTGTTGGCCGCCACCACGCCCACATGCCCTAGTTCACTAAATTGCTTGAGCGTCATGGGGGCCTTGGCCACCGGATGCCCACTGCGGAACACGCACACATATTTGTGGCGAAACAATCGGCGCTGAAAGAAGCCGGCCTTTAAATCCGGTAGCAGCCCCAGTGCAATATCGACCGCGCCCGATTCCATGTCGTCCTGCAGGTTGCCGGTGTTGGGGCGCAGCGTGCTGATGCACACGTTGGGCGCCACTTTGGACAAGGCCTCCATGAGTGGCGGCATGAAATACATCTCGCCAATGTCGGTCATGGCAATCTGAAATTTGCGCGTGCTGCTTTGGGGGTCGAAGGTGTCGCGTTTGGAAAAGGCCGATTGCAGCGTGTTCAGGGCATAGATCACCGGCTCGGCCAGATGCAGGGCATAAGGCGTGGGCTCCATGCCGCGCGAGGTGCGCAAAAACAATTCGTCTTTCAGCACCACCCGCAGCCGCTTCAAGGCATT
>CAKZJN010000388.1 GCA_936943465.1 uncultured Rhodoferax sp. | reverse complement strand
GACGTCACCGGTGAACCACTGATTCAACGCGAAGACGACAAGGAAGAAACCGTCAAGAAGCGTCTGGACGTGTATAGCGCCCAGACCCGCCCCTTGGTGCAGTACTACTCCGACTGGGCCCAGAAGGACGCTGCGGCAGCCCCTAAGTACCGCGCCATCAGCGGCACCGGATCTGTGGACTCCATCACCACCCGCGTGTTTGAGGCGCTCTCGAAATAAGCTCCTCCGCACCCACGCAAAAGGCCGCAATCGCGGCCTTTTGTATTTCTGGTGAGTGGTTCGGACCAGCTACGGCTGAGTGTCCGCTGCAATCGCCAGCATCAGTTCCACGCGTGCTTTGACCGCCGACAGTCCGAACGCCTGAAATTCGCCCGAGCGCGCCTGTGTCGAAGCACCCACCACCTGGCCGTATGCGCAACGGCTGACCCGCGCAACCCGCACGCCCTGCGCTCGCGCTATGCGCAAGGCAGCCTCCACATCCTTGTGAATCGTGCCATTGCCGGTACCCGCAACCACGATGCCACGCACCGGTGCATCGCCCGGGGCCGCAATCAACAGGCTGCGCACCAACGCACCTCCCGCGCCCCCGTGGCTCACAAGGATCTCGACCCTCGGCCAATCCGACTGGCTCAGCCGCTCGAGGTTCACTAAGCCAGCTTCTGAGTTCACTGCCGGCCACCCGTTAAACAACCGCAAGCGCCCTTCTTCCACCATGCCCAAAGGCCCCGCTTCACCCGAATCAAAGGCATCCACGCGGTACGGGTGCACCTTTTGCACATGGGCCGCCGCATGCAACTTTCCGGCGCACACCACCAGCACGCCCCGTGCGCCCTCGCTGGTAGCTACGGTTGCCGCATCGGCCATATTGGCCGGGCCATCCGGCGTCAGCGAACTAGCCGGGCGCATCGCGCAGGTGATCACCACGGGCTTTTGCTGCAGCACCGGTGGCAACACCCGCGACAGAAAGTAGGCGGTCTCTTCCAGGGTGTCGGTTCCATGCGTCACGACAACTCCGCGCACTTCGGGCAATGCCAAGTGCTGCCGCACGCGCTGCGCCAGTGCCAGCCAGTCAGCATGCTGCAAATCCTTGCTATCAATCTGGCACACCTGCTCGGACAGCACGGCCCTGCCGCCCAGCGCCAGTTGCAGCCCCGGAACCGAATCCAGCAGCGCCGATACCGCCACTTGACCGGCCGTGTAACCCACGTTGTCGCCAGCTTGCGCCGCCTTGCCGGCAATGGTTCCGCCCATTCCCAGAAAAACTACCTTTTCGCTCATTTCGTAAGTCCCACTTGTCAAATTTATAAAACTGGTTAAAAATACAGGTACTGGATAAGACTACAGCGTGTACAGACCCACAGTCCGACCCAGCCCAACCGCAAAGGAGTCGAAAATGCTTGAAAGTCCCAAACTCACCGCCCGGCAGCAGCAGATTCTGGACCTGATCCAAAGCGCCATTGCCCGCACCGGTGCCCCGCCCACACGGGCCGAAATTGCCAACGAGCTGGGTTTCAAGTCTGCCAATGCCGCCGAAGAACATTTGCAGGCTCTGGCTCGCAAAGGAGTCATCGAGTTGGTGAGCGGCACCTCCCGTGGCATTCGCCTGAAGAGTGATGCGTTGCGGTCCATTAACGAATCTCGTGTCAAACAATATTCCTTGCCTCTTCCCGGTCTGGCGCAACTGGCCCTGCCGCTGATTGGGCGGGTTGCCGCCGGTTCGCCGATTCTCGCCCAGGAGCATGTGGACCAGACCTACTACGTTGAGAACAGCCTGTTCCAGCGCCAGCCCGACTACCTGCTCAAAGTACGCGGTATGTCCATGCGCGATGCCGGCATCATGGACGGCGACCTGTTGGCCGTGCAGGCCACCAAAGATGCCAAGAACGGCCAGATCATCGTCGCGCGACTAGGAGATGAGGTCACGGTCAAGCGCTTTCGCCGCAATAAACATCTGATTGAACTGCACCCCGAAAACCCCGACTACCAGACCATTGTCGTGGAGCCCGGGGAGCCGTTTGAAATTGAAGGCCTGGCGGTTGGCCTCATCCGCAACACCATGCTCATGTAAACCCATTCAGGTAGACACGTTATGAACATCGCACTGCTTTTTCAACACAAACTGGTCACCAGCCTGCAGCGCCTGCTGGGTGATTTTTCGCAGCCTAAGGCTCAGCCAGCCGCCGCTCAACGCCCGGCTCTGGCCATGGCGCCGGCGACACGCCAGCCCTCCGTGCAGCAGACCAAGAGTTTCGATAGACACACTGCCCGCGTTACACAGCCCAGGGTCATGCCGCTGCGGGTGGTTCGGGTTGTGGAACAGGGGCAGCCCTCCGCCAGTTCCGGTCGCCTGGTTATTTCAGGCCGCATGGCCGATGTATGCGCCGAGCTTGACCGCCTCGCCGCCCGTGAAGCGGCCATGCAGTAATCAAGTGCCCGCGCCTACCAGATAGTCACGCTTTCCGATTTCCACGCCGTTATGGCGCAGGATGTTGTAGGCGGTGGTGATGTGGAAAAACAAGTTGGGCAGCACCCATAGCTTGAGATAGGCCTCGGCCTTCATGGTTCGCATGGAGTCTCGCCCCACCGGGAATGTGATGTCTTTGTCTTCGGTGCCGTCCAGTGCGCTCGGCGGAACGGAATTGAGATAGTCCAAGGTTTTGAAGATCCGCGCCTTGAGTTCGGCAATGGTTTTCTCGTCATCGGGATACTTAGGGGCTTCGACACCGGAGATCCGCGCCACACCATTTTTGGCGGCATCACAGGCGATCAAAACCTGCCGCGTAAAGGGAAGCATGTCTGGCGCCAAACGGTATTGGGTGATGGCAGTTGGGTCACATCCCTTGGCTTCAATAAAGTGCTGTGCCTTGTCCAGCAGGTAATTCAAATTACCCAGCATGGTTGCAAAAACCGGGAGGCTGGCTGATGACATGGAAATGGACATGGAATTCCTAAGAAAAATGCCTGTGAGAGGTACATATTAGCGTCCAAACATGGCTGGGAATTCATCCGAGCTGGTATGTCCAAGGCACAATCGGGGGCATGAACATTGTGATCCTCGACGACTACCAGGACGCGGTCCGAAAACTGGAATGTGCCAGCAAATTACAGCCTTACCAAGCGAAGGTTTACACCAATACGGTGAAGGGACTCGGACAGCTATCGGTGCGACTGAAAGATGCCGATATTTTGGTGCTGATTCGCGAGCGCACCGGCATCAACCGCCAACTCATTGAAAAATTGCCCAAGCTGAAGCTGATTTCCCAGACCGGCAGAATCGGCAACCATATTGATTTGCAGGCCTGCACCGAGCGCGGCATTGCGGTGTCCGAAGGTACAAGTTCCCCGGTGGCGCCAGCCGAACTAACTTGGGCACTTTTGATGGCGGCCATGCGCAGGTTGCCTCATTACATCGGCAACCTGAAGCATGGCGCCTGGCAGCAGTCCGGGCTCAAAGCCAGCTCGATGCCTCCCAATTTTGGCCTTGGCACCAATCTGTCTGGCAAGAAGCTAGGCATCTGGGGCTACGGCAAGATCGGAAAAATTGTCGCCGGTTACGGCAAGGCATTTGGCATGCAAGTCATCGTCTGGGGTAGCGAAGCCAGCCGAGAAGCGGCCGTGCAGGATGGCTATGTGGCGGCACCCACTCGCGAGCTATTCTTTGCCCACTCAGACGTCGTATCCCTGCATTTGCGACTGGCCGACACCACACAACACGCAGTGAAAGCAGCCGATCTGGCGCTGATGAAACCCAGCGCCATCCTGATCAATACGTCACGAGCCGAACTGATTGAACCCGATGCACTGATTAGTGCCCTGAACCGGGGACGCCCCGGCATGGCCGCCGTCGATGTATTCGAGACCGAGCCCATCCTCCAGGGCCACGCTTTGCTGCGATTGGAAAACTGCATTTGTACGCCCCACATCGGTTACGTAGAACAGGGCAATTACGAGGAGTATTTCGGTGCCGCATTTGACAATGTGGTGAACTTTATCAAGGGCACACCCACCAATATCTTGAATCCCGGCGCCTTGCAGGTACGCCGTTAAGCACCCGGCTTAGCCCGGTTGATTGCCAGTGTCAGGCTTCTTATAGCCCGACATGTCAAAGTCAATGAGGTTGTCCGTCTTGTCGTCTGGGTGTGGCGGCGGCGCTGCATCCAGGTCCAGATCCAGGTCGAGATCAAAGTCAACCGCACTGGCCCCTGCACCGGACTCCACGGCATAAGTCGCCGGGCCTCCCGCGTCTTCATATTCCGCGTAAGCAGGCATGGACGTTTGTCCGCTGACAGCACTCAACTGTGAATTGGGGGCGGTGCGAGAAGCACTGAACGGAATCAAGCCAGAGTCTGTCGCCTGATCCAAACGCTTCAAAACACCATACAAAAGCAACAAATCCTTGAACGCTTCCAGGTCGATGCCCTGCTCCGGATCGTCTTCGGGCATGCGCACCAGGCATTGCTCGATGAAGTCAACGGTGTACTCCGACGGCCACAGCACCACGATCTGCTGGCAAATGTCTTCGTAAGCCTCAATCCCATTGCCTTCCATCAGGAAGTCGGTGTAACTGGGGATGCGCCCGGTGAATTGCAAATTGAACTCTTCGCGGTAGCGCTCAAAGTCAGCGCGACGGCTTAAGGTATGGAACAGTTTGAGCAAATCGAGGTACACCAGCGGATTGGCGTCGTCACTGTCCCGAATGCTAGATTCCAAAATGCTCACCGCTTCATCATGCTGCCCCAGGGCCATGAAGAATTCGGCCTGCTGGCGGATGTCCAGCATTTCTTTGGTGTTAATTGCTTTGGGCTGCCCTGGCACGCTGTTTGCAAAATCGATGCGCGGCAATGGGTGGTTTGTCAAAGCAACGGGAGCTGACGCTTCAGGCGCGGGCGCTTGTGCCGTAGACGTTCCAGCCACATGCCCAATATCCAGATCCACCGATTGCGACAATGCGGCCTCGGTTGGCATGGTGACTGGCGCATCCCTTTCGGCAATAGGCTCCAGCAATTGGCTGGGCAAAGAAATGGAGTGCGGTGCTTCGTGCGCATCAAGAGGCTGTCGCACCGTCCGTTCGGCTCCATCGCGCTGGTCACCGCCGAGCCACCAGGGTACCGCCTCCATGCTGCCTTGACGCACCTTGTTGATCACGAACGCCAGCGCCGCCAGACAAGCGGCTAGCAATGCCGCCAACGCGTACAACAGGGAGCGCCCAAAGGATTGCGAATCAGAGCTTTCCACCGCTGAGGCCAGCGTCTGAAGGTTCTGCTGATTTTTCGCCATGATGAGCTTCAAGCCCTGAATGTCGCTCTGAAGCGCGTTGGCTTTTTCACCGCTCACAAGCGAATCGCCTGTTACCGAAGACTTGGCCTGCCACTGCTCAATCGACTCAATGCGTCGCTGCAATTCATCGATGGCTGCAGACTGGGCTGGAAGGCTTGGTTTCGCCGTCTCTGCAACAAGCGCGGGTGCCGGTTTGGCGGCTGGCGCTGATGTCACCTTTGCAGACTTTGCAACGGGCTTGGCCAACTGCGGTGTCGATTTGGGTGCGGCGGCTACATTCGGGGAAATAAACGGCTGACTGACAGCCGCTTTCTCGGCAGGAGCGATTGCTGTAGCAACGTTGGGCGCAAAGGCAGCCACCGGGCCCGAGGTTTCACTCACGACATCGGCCAACAATACGTAGCGCCGTGAGGTACGCTGAGCGCATTGTGTCTTCAGATCAATCGTGACCACAGCGTCTTCCACCCGCGCGTTGGTGGAAATACGGACAACCTGCTTACCGGGTTGCGAACCGGCTTGAAATTGAACCGAAACCCGGCTGCGCTCTACCAGCGTTTCGCCAAAATGCACTGCAGCATCAAAGCAGTTGGGGCCAATATCTTCATCCGGCGCGACTTGCACGTTCGCGATAACGTCCAACTCTTTACCCAGCAGGGCAGCGCCCTGCAAACGCCCCAACGTCAACGCCGATGCGGGGGTCGAAGCCAATACGACTGTGGCGTATAGCGCTCCGAAAATGAATTGGCGTGTAGGAAAGGTCATCAGAATACATTTTGGCACAGCAAAGTGATTTATTTGCCACCTGACGCGCCGGTGACAGAAAGCTGTGTGAATCCCAATGCATGGCAGGACAATGCGGACTGCTAACCAGACACCCATCTAAGGCCATGGACGAACCGATTCTGACCAACGAAGAACGTGCAGCCATCAACTCCGGCAGGTGGTTTTCCTCGCTGTCGCCCTCACTGCGCCATGACATCTTGCGCTGCGCCTATGTGAAGCGCTTTGACGACGGCGCCTTAATTACCGCCCGGGGCGAGGCTCCGGAAGAATGGCTGGCCTGCGCCAAAGGGGCCATTCGGGTCAGCTCGACCTCATTGTCCGGCAAGCAAATCACGCTGACCTATGTGGAGCCCGGCATCTGGTTTGGGGATGTCTCGATTTTTGATGGCGATCGCCGCACCCACGACGCCTACGCCCATGGCGCCTGCACCACCCTGTGTGTGGCCAAAGCCGACTTCAAGAAAATCCTGTCCACGCATGTTGAGCTCTATGAAGCCCTGTTGCGCCTGCACGCACGCCGTATTCGCCAGCTTTATGGCTTGGTGGAAGACCTGAACACCCTGCCCCTGCGCGCCCGCCTTGCCAAGCAACTCTTGCACCTGGTGCGCAGTTATGGCGTGCCCTCGCTCAGCGATGGCAGCGAGGTTCGCATCGGGCTGCATCTGGCGCAGGAGGAACTGGCGCAGTTGCTGGGTGCCTCACGCCAACGCGTCAACCAGGAACTCAAAACCATGGAGCGCGAGGAAGCCATTCGCATTGAACCCGGCGGTTTGGTGATTCGCAACCGGCAGGCCTTGCTCACCATTTCCGAAACGGACCACTAAGCGCCCCAACGTCAGGATCAGCATGTCAGACCAAGACCAATTCACCGGAACGCGCGAAGCGACCGGCTCACAAGCTTTAAATGTTCAAGCGCTCAGCCAATGGCTTAGCGACAATTTGCCAGGATTTGAAGGGCCGGTTGAATTGGCTCTATTCAAGGGCGGGCAGTCCAACCCGACTTACCGGCTCACGACGCCCAAGCGCACCTATGTGATGCGCGCCAAGCCCGGACCGGTTGCGCAACTGCTTCCCAGCGCCCATGCTATCGAACGCGAATTTGCCGTCATGAGTGGACTGGCCGGCACGCCAGTGCCTGTCCCGCACATGCTGTGTCTGTGTGAGGACGAGTCCGTGATCGGACGCGCGTTTTACCTGATGGAGTTCATGCAGGGCCGTGTGCTGTGGGACCAGTCGCTGCCGGGCATGACACCAAACCAGCGTGGCTTAATTTATGACGAAATGAACCGGGTCATCGCGGCCCTGCACACGGTCGATGTAGCCAAGCAAGGCCTCAGCGGCTACGGCAAGCCCGGCAACTACTTCGAGCGCCAGATCGGGCGCTGGAGCCGGCAATATGCAGCCTCCATCACCCAGCCCATTGCGGAAATGGATCAGCTTATCGAGTGGCTGCCCCAGAACATTCCCGATCTGGCGCGGGACCCCAGCATGGTCGGCATCGTGCATGGCGACTACCGGCTGGACAACCTGATGTTTGACGCCGAGCGCCCCCGCGTACTGGCGGTGCTCGACTGGGAACTCTCCACGCTGGGCCACCCGCTTGCCGACTTCAGTTACCACTGCATGGCATGGCACATACCGCCGGGTGTCTTTCGCGGCATCGCAGGGCTGGACCTTCCGGGCCTGGGCATTCCGAGTGAAGCGCACTACATGGGCCAATACTGCGAGCGCACCGGTCTGGCCACGCCCGCCCAATTGCGCAAGGACTGGGACTTCTTTTTGGCCTATAACCTGTTCCGCATCGCTGCCATCCTGCAAGGGATCGCCAAGCGGGCAGAAACGGGTACCGCGTCCAGTGCCCAGGCCGCAGCATCCGGCGCAGGCGCTCGACCATTGGCTGAACTGGCCTGGTCCTACGCGCGCCGCGCACGCTGAACCCTCCTCATTAGTCGCATCTGGAGCCCCTATGGACTTTGCCTATTCACGCCGTACGCAAGCCCTGCAACAGCAATTGCAGGCCTTCATGGAAGACCACATCTATCCGGCCGAGGGGGCCTACCACGCAGAAATTGAGGCCAACACCGCTCAGGGCAAGCGCTGGACGCCGCTGCAAACCATTGAAAAACTCAAACCGCTGGCACAGGCGGCCGGCTTGTGGAACCTCTTCTTGCCAGTCGACAGCGCACAGGCGGCCGGCTTTGACGGAGCAGGCCTCACCAACCAGGAATATGCACCGCTGGCAGAGATCATGGGGCGTGTGCCGTGGGCCAGCGAGGTTTTTAACTGCTCGGCGCCTGACACCGGCAACATGGAAACCATCGCGCGCTATGGCTCGAAAGAGAACAAGCAGCGCTGGTTGCGTCCCTTGCTGGAGGGCCGCATCCGGTCCGCTTTTGCGATGACTGAACCGGCCGTTGCCTCCAGCGACGCCACCAATATCGAGACCCGTATTGAACGCCAGGGCGATGACTACATCGTCAATGGGCGCAAGTGGTGGACTTCCGGCGCGGGGGACCCACGCTGCGCCATTTACATCGTCATGGGAAAGACCGACCCGCAAGCGGCACGCCATGCGCAGCAAAGCATGGTGCTGGTTCCTGCGAATACACCGGGCGTGAAGGTCCTGCGCCCTTTAAGCGTGTTTGGCTACGACGACGCTCCCCACGGGCACATGGAAATGCAGTTTGACAACGTGCGCATTCCAGCATCCAACGTGCTGCTGGGCGAAGGCCGGGGGTTTGAGATTGCGCAAGGGCGGCTCGGCCCCGGTCGCATCCACCACTGCATGCGCCTGATCGGCATGGCCGAACGTGCGCTGGAGTTGATGTG
>CAKZJN010000387.1 GCA_936943465.1 uncultured Rhodoferax sp. | reverse complement strand
CGTGCCGGCCTGAGCCTGGTGAGCGCACTGGAGGCGATGGCGGAAAAGGAAATCAATTTGAGCGCGCGCTCGGTGGTCGAGGCGCTGCTGCTCAAGTTGCGACGCGGTGGCCGCCTTTCTGACGCACTGGTGGAGTCGGGTGGAGACTTTCCGCAAATCCTGATTGCCGGCGTACGTGCCAGCGAGCGCACCGGCAGCCTGGAAGAAACCTTGCAGCGCTACAGCGAGTACGCACGCCGCATGGACGATGCCCGCAAGCGCATCATTTCGGCGCTGATTTACCCGGTCATGCTGTTGATCGTGGGCTTGCTGGTTTCGGCCTTCCTGATTGGTTTTGTGGTGCCCAAGTTTGCCGGTGTGTACCGTGACTCGGGTAGCGAAATGCCCTGGGCTTCGGCTCTGCTGTTTGACATTGGCCGCGTCATCGGTGCGCATCCGTTTGAGATTTTGTTCGCCGTGGTGGCGCTGATCGGCGCGGTGGTGGGCGTGTTTTCGCTCCCCGCCACGCGCGCCTGGTTTGGCACCCGCATTCGCGCATTGCCCGGTGTGGGCGTGCGCCTGCGTATTTATGAACTGGCCCGCCTGTACCGCACGCTGGCGATGCTGCTGCGCGGCGGCACGCCCATCGTCCCAGCCCTCGGCCTGGCCGCCACCATGTTGAGCAGCGCCATGCGCGACCAATTGGCCAGTGCCTCGCGCCAGATATCCCAGGGCGAACCGATTTCCCGCGCGCTGGACAGCAACGGCCTGACCACCAAGGTGGGCAACCGCATGCTGAGCGTGGGTGAGCACAGCGGCAGCATGTCTGAAATGCTGGGCCGCATTGCCGATTACCACGACGAGGAAACCGCGCGCTGGGTGGACTGGGCAGTGCGCCTGTTTGAACCGATCTTGATGGCGCTGCTCGGGCTGTTGATTGGTGGAATCGTGATTCTTTTGTATATGCCGATTTTTGATCTGGCAGGGAGCGTCAAGCAATGAACAAACCTCTATCCCACGCCTTGTTGGCTCCCGCCCTGCTCAGCGCGCAAGCCGTGCAAGCGGCCCGCAGCGCAGCACAAGCCCAGGGCCGCATGTTCCTGGATGTGCTGGAAGAGCAAAGCGGCCTGGCACCGCGCGACTTCTCCGCGCTGCTGGGTGCCACCTTCGGCCTGCGCTGCCTGACGCCGCAAGACCTGGAAGCAGCCACCCCCGATTTCGAGCGCATGGCCTTTACCGAAGCGCTGCGCCGCCGCTGCCTGTGCCTGCGTCTGGAAAGTGGCGAGCTGACCGCCGCAATTGCCGACCCGTTTGACCGCGGGCTGCGCGAGTGGGCCCGCTTTGCCCTGCCGGCGCAAACCCGATTGAGCCTGGTGCAGGGCGGCGATCTGGATGCCTACCTGGCACGCCAGGAAGAGGCCATGAGCGCCATGACCGGTCTGCTGGGTGAAGACGAGGACGACGGCGAAGCCATGCTGGGCGCGGAAGAGTTGTCGCTCGCCGCCATCAGCGAAGACGCCAGCCCCGTGGTGCGCCTGGTGAACTCGACGCTGTATGACGCATTCAAGTCCGGTGCCAGCGATATTCACCTGGAAAGCGAACCCGCCGGGCTGGAGATTCGTTACCGCATTGACGGCGTGCTGACTTCGGTGGGGCGGGTGAACGGCCTGTCCATGGCGCAGGAGGTGATTTCGCGTATCAAGGTGATGTCGGAACTGGACATCTCGGAGACCCGCGTGCCCCAGGACGGCCGTTTCAAGGTCTCGGTACGCAACCGTCCGGTGGACCTGCGCGTATCGGTCATGCCCAGCATGTATGGCGAAGATGCGGTGATGCGTATTCTGGACAAGCGCACGCTGGCCGAAGGGTCGGGTGCGTTGCGTTTGGAGGTTTTGGGCCTGGACGCAGAGTCGATTCGCCGCATTCGCAAGCTCTCCAACGAGCCCTACGGCATGGTGCTGGTGACCGGCCCCACGGGTAGCGGCAAGACCACCACCCTGTATGCCGCGCTGACCGAAATCAACCTGCGCAAGGACAAGATCGTCACCATCGAAGACCCGGTGGAATACCAGTTGCCCGGTGTTCTGCAGATTCCGGTGAACGAGAAAAAGGGCCTGACGTTTGCGCGCGGATTGCGCTCCATCCTGCGCCATGACCCCGACAAAATTCTGGTGGGCGAAATCCGCGATCCGGAGACGGCCCAAATTGCCGTGCAGTCGGCTCTGACCGGTCACCTGGTGTTTACCTCGGTGCACGCCAACAGCGCCTTTGATGTGATCGGGCGTTTCAAGCACATGGGCGTGGACCCGTACAGCTTTGTGTCGGCCCTGAACGGCATCGTGGCCCAGCGCCTGGTGCGCATCAATTGCCCGGATTGCCGCAAGCCCATGAAGCCGGACGCCGAAATGCTGGCCGATGCAGGCCTGGAGCACGACGCCCCCAACTACCACTTTATGGCCGGTCATGGCTGTGGCACTTGCCGCGGCACCGGCTTCAAGGGACGCAAGGCGATTGCCGAGTTCCTGGTGCTCAACGACGAGCTGCGCGAAATGATTGTGGCCAATGCGCCGATTCGCCAGATCAAGGAAGCCTCACGCAAAGGCGGCACGCGCTTCCTGCGCGAAGCCGCACTCGAACTGGTGCGCGCTGGCGAAACAACTTTGGAGGAGATCAACCGTGTTACGTTTGTTTAAAGACACGGTGCACATCGGCCTGTATACGGACCGCATCGTGTTGGTGCGGGTCAGCGGTGGCCTGCATCAGCGCCGCACCCAGCAAGCCAGCGCACCGGTAACTGGAAATAGCCATGCAGCCCCAGGCTCCGCCGCCTTGGATGTGCTGGCGCAGATGCTGCAAGAACCACTTTGGCAGGATGCCGATGCAAGGGTGCAGGTTTCCAATGCGCTGGTGTACTACACCACCGTGCCAGCCAGCGAAGCCTTGATGGGCGCTGCCGACGAGATTGCATTGGCGCAACTGAAGTTCCGCCAGATGCATGGCCTGGGCAGTTCCACTTGCGAAGTGCGCCTGGGCAACCTCATGTCGGGTCGTGACCAGATTGCCGCCGCACTGGACAGCGGCATGGTGCAACGCCTGCGCCAGATTCTTCAATCCGCCAAGCTGACGATGCGCTCCCTGGAGCCCTTGCTGATGAGCGCCTTCAACCGGGTGCGCCACCAACTGAAGGGCGATGACTTCTGGTTCGCACTGGCCGAGCCTGGGCTCTTGATGTTGGGCCGCTGGCACCAGGGCCATTGGGTCAGTTTGTCGGCATCGAGTTTGCATGAGCCCTTGTCCGTGGGTTTGCCCGCGCAACTGCTGGAAGCCCGACTGATGGGCGGTGACCTGTCGGACACGCGCCGCGTGTATTTGCTCACGCAGGGTGTGGACAGCACCGGCTGCGCATCCGGCCCCGATCTGGACTTGGTCAATCTCACCGAAAGCAAGAAGCCAGACCCGATTGCCACTGCGTACGGGCTTGGTTTTGCCTTGGAAGCCGTGCAATGAAGACCACCGCATTGCGGCTTTGGCGGCAGCTATCTGCCCGCCTCCGCCCGACTCCGCGCCTGGAGCTGGACTTCGCACGGCCACAAAGCCAGTCGCGTGCCCTGGGCATGGCAGTCATCATGCTGTGCGTGTTGGTGCTGACGTTGATGATCTGGCAATCCGAGCAATCGGAGGCCCGCGTGGCTGCGCTGGAAGCCGAACTGGCGTCCCTGGGCGCCAGCCGCGAGCCCAGCAGCCGGAGTGAGGCGTCCACCACCGTCAACGGAATCGATCTGGATGAGCGCATTGTGAAAGCCAACCGCGTCATCCGCCAGTTCAGCACGCCCTGGGACGATGTGTTCAGCGGCATTGAAAAAGCCAGTGGCGAGCATGTGGCGCTGCTGAGTCTGGAATCGGACCCGGCCAATGCGCAAGTGCACGTGGGCGCCGAGGCCCGCAACTTCAGAAAGATGCTGGAGTACCTGGAGCGCCTGCGCCAGGACGGTCGCCTGTCACCCGCCGTTTTGCAGTCGCACCAAGTCATGGTCGACGACCCGACTAAACCTGTACGTTTTACCTTTACCGCATCATGGACATCCGCCAAAAAAGCGCTGAAATAGGGCAGACCCTGCGCCGTCTGCAACTGCGCCTGGGTCGGCTGGGCGCGTTTGCCGCACTGTTGCTGGTGCTGGCCGTGGTCGAACTGGTGACCGGCACCTTGCCGGCGATGCAGTCAACCAGCGAGCTGGAGCTGCAACTGCAAAACATGCATGACTCGCTGCGCGGCGGTCGTGAAATCACGCGCGCTGCCGACAACACGCCGGCTGTGCAAATGGCGGCCTTTGAGCGCTTCTTCCCGCCCATGGCCGACATCAACCAGGTGCTGGGAAGCATTTACACGGCTGCCGACAAGGAAAAGCTGGTGCTGGAGCGCGGTGAATACAACCTGTCGGAAGAGTCCGGCCTGGGTGTGCTGCGCTACAAGATCACCCTGCCGGTGAAAGCACCCCAGGGTGACATCAAGCGCTTTGTGCGCCGCATGCTGCACGACATTCCGGCGTTGTCGCTGGACGGCATTTCGATGCAACGCAACAACGTGGGCGAGCCAACGGTGGACGCGCAAATTCGCGTGACGGTGTTTCTGCGGGGTGAGCCATGAAACGCGCACCGGTCCTCTTGCTGTTGGCCGCCCTGGTGGCTGCCGCGCAGGGTGCGGACATGCAGGAAACCTCCTCGGCACCGGGCAAACCGGCGGGCAATGTACGGCTCGATCTGCTGAACAAGCCGCGCGTTTTGCGTGCCAATGCAGGCGACCCCTTTGGTGCACGCAGCTGGGTGGTGGTGCCACCGCCGCCGCCGCCGGCACCGGTGGTGGTGGAAGCGCCGAGGGCGCCACCGCTGCCCTTCCGGTACCTGGGGCAGGTAGACGATGGGCGTGGCAATCGCAATTTCTTCCTGGTTCGTGGCACCGCCACATTGACCATCGCGGTGGGCGAAAGCATTGACAACGTCTACCGCCTCGAAAGCGCCGACAACGGCATTCTCAATTTCACTTATCTGCCGCTGCGAGTGCGTCAGAGTCTTCAAATCGGAGTAGGACCATGAATATCAATAAGAACCGCTTGGCCGCGTCCGGTAGGTTCCGGTGGGCAGCGATGGCACTGGCCACGCTGGCGCTGGGTTTGACAGGTTGCGGTGTCGAACCGCTGGCGCGTGAAGGCCGTCAGGCGATCCGTGAAGGCCGCATAGAAGAAGGCCTGGGCAAGCTGCAGGAAGCGGCCCATGCGGACCCGAGCGACTACTCTTACCGCACTGGTCTGTCGGCGCAGCGTGACCGCTCCCTGTTTGAGCTGCTCACCAACGCAGACAACGAGCTGACGGCGGGCCGCGATGTGACGGCAGAGGAAACTTTCAGGCGTGTGCTGGCAATCGACCCGGTGAACCCGCGTGCCATGGCCGGCCTCAATTCGGTACTGCGTATGCGCCGTCAGCGCGCCGATGTGCAGCGCGCGATTTCTGCCGAGTCCAAGGGCCAGGTGGAGCTGGCGCTGGACCTCTTGAACAAGGTGATTGTGGAGAACCCCGAGCACCGCGAAGCCCGTGAAGCGCGGCGCGATATTCAGGCGCGGCGTTTCAAGGAAGTGTTGGCCACGCCGCAACTGCGCTCGCGCTACACCCAGCCCATCAGCCTGGAGTTTCGTGAGGCGGGTCTGCGCCAGGTTTTTGATGCCTTGTCCAAGGGCAGCGGCATCAACGTGATTTTCGACAAGGAAGTCCGACCCGATATCCGCGTGAGCATCTCCGTCAAGGACGTGCTGATGGAAAACGTGATCAACATGCTGCTGGACCCGAACCAGTTGGCGGGCAAGGTGCTGAATGAAAACACGCTGCTGATTTACCCAGCCACACCGAACAAGGTGCGTGAATACCAGGACCTGGTGATCCGCAGCTTCTACCTCGAAAACGCCGACGTGAAGCAAACCCAAAACATGATCAAGACCATGTTGAAGGTGAAGGACAGCTTCATCGATGAAAAGCTCAACCTGCTGGTGATCCGGGACACCCCCGATGTGATCAAGCTGGCTGAGAACCTGATCTCGATGCAGGACTTTGCCGAACCCGAAGTGGTGCTTGAAATTGAAGTGATGGAAATTCTGCGCTCCCGTTTGACGCAGTTGGGCCTGGAGTTTCCGGACAAGCTGAGCCTGGATTCGTCCGGCCTGTACGGCTGGCCCAACCCGGCCACACTCAACCTCAAGAACGAGGTCGGCACGACCAACTTGCTGTCCAACCCGCGCATCCGGGTGAAGAACCGCGAGAAGGCCAAGGTCCTGATCGGCAACCGGATTCCGGTGATTTCCTCGGTGGTGACGCCCAACACGGCCTCTCCGGTGATCACCGACAACATCCAGTACCTGGATGTGGGCTTGAAGCTGGATGTGGAACCCAATGTGCACATGGATGGCGGCGTCAGCATCAAGGTGAATCTGGAAGTCAGCACCCTGGGTGACTCGGTGACCACCAAGAATGGAACGATTGCCTACCGGGTAGGTACCCGCAATGCCGCCACGCTGTTGCAGCTCAAGGACGGCGAGACGCAGAC
>CAKZJN010000386.1 GCA_936943465.1 uncultured Rhodoferax sp. | reverse complement strand
TAAGAGACTTGCTGTTCATGTTCAGACTTTCTTGATCGCTGTTTTGCCGAACAGGCCGGATGGCTTGAATGCCAGCACCAGCAGCAGCAGGACCAATCCGGGCACATCTTTGTAGCCCGTGGACAAATAGAAGCCGGTGGTGGTTTCTGCCACGCCCAGAATGATGCCGCCCACAATAATGCCCAGACCGCTGGTCAGGCCGCCAATGATGGCGACCGCAAAGGCCTTGAGGCCCAGCACCGCGCCCATGGTGGCGCCGGTCAGCGTGAGCGGTGCAATCAGCGCACCGGCAAACGCGGCCGTCGCAGACGACAGCGCGTACGAAAAGGTAATTACCAAACCGGTGTTGATGCCCATCAGCTTGGCGGCATCGCGGTCGTTAAAGGTAGCGACTACGGCCTTGCCGTATATGGTCTTGCGATTGAAGAATTCCACCGCCAACATCATCACCACCGCGCCCACCACCACCAGCACTTCCATGGGCAGCACATTGGCGCCGAGGAACTTCATGGGGCTTTCCGGCAGGGGCGAAGGGAACTTGAGGTCATCACGGCCCCAAATGTTTTCGGCGACGTTCTTGAAAATAATGCCCAGCGCAATGGTGGACATGATCCAGCCGAACTCGCTCTTGATTTTGATGGCGGGCGCGACACCAATGCGCTCCACCACACCGCCCTGAATCATCCCGAAAACAATTACCAGTGGCAGCATCACCCAGTAATTGACGCCCATATTCACCAGGGTCAGGCCCACCATGGCGCCCAGCATCAAGGCATCACCCTGGCCAAAGTTCAGCGTATCCGACGTCTGAAAGGTGAGCTGGTAGCCGAAGGCAATCACCGCGTAAATCATGCCCAGCGCGATGCCGCTGTAGACAAGTTGTAAAAGGATTTCCATAAAAGTATCCCTGCTAATGAATCCGTGGAGACCCGGTTTTGGGCTGAAAAAAGGCACCGCGCCAGCCGCGTTGGCTGGGGCGATGCCTACTGGGCTAGGCGGGTGCGCTTACTTCTTGACGGTCAGAGCGCCCTTGGCGTTGGTGTCTTTCACGCGCACTTCCGAAGCCTTCTTCTGGTCTTCGGGGTAGGCGTATTCCACACGTCCGCCCTTGACTTCACCAAACACCGGAATGTTGACGGTGATGGCGTCGTGATCCTTGGCGCTGAAGGGTGCCTTGTAGGTGGTGACCACACCTTCGACCGGCGTCTTCAGGTCTTCCAGAGCGGCCTTGATCTTGGGACCATCGGTGGAGTTGGCCTGCTTGATGGCAGCAGCCAGCAAGTAGATGGAGTCATAGCCCTGGGCAGCAGACACCGGCGAGTCAATACGGCCACCCTTGGGGTTGAAAGTCTTCAGGTAGCTGATGATGAAGGACTGGCGCTTGGGTGTGGTGGGTGCCTGGATAAAGGTTTGCGGCATGCGCGCCCCTTCACCGCCAGGACCGGCGTTGTCGATAAAGTTGGCCATCGACAGGGTCCAGCTACCGACCATCGGAACCTTCCAGCCCAGCTTGGTCATACCGTTGGCGATTTGCGCCAGTTCTGGTCCGATGGCATAGGTCAGGATGGCTTGTGCGCCGGCTTCCTTGGCCTTGAGCAACTGGGGCGTCATGTCCACATCTTTGATGTTGAACTTTTCAACCGCAACCGCCTTCACACCCTTGAGCTCCAATGCCTTTTCCAGGTCGGCACGACCGAGTTGGCCGTAGTTGGTGGAGTCGGACAGGATGGCGACCTTCTTGAAGCCGCGGCGGGTAATCGCTTCTTCCACAATCATGGGCGCCTGAATGCTGTCGTGCGCAGCATTGCGGAAGATATAGTTTTCGGGCTGGTCATCAAACTGGTGCGTGATCAGCGAGCCAGTGGCCACATTGTTCATGACCGGAATCTTGGCTTCCTGGTAGAAACGCTGCGAAGCCAGCGCCACGCCGGTGTTGATGAAGCCCACGGTGGCAGCGACTTTTTCCTTGTTAATCAGTTCCTGTGCAATCTGCACGCCACGCTCATTCTTGGCTTCATCATCACGCTCGATGACTTGCAACTGGCGACCCAGCACACCGCCGGCTTTGTTGACTTCTTCGACGGCCAGCCTGACGCCATCACGCATGCTCACGCCCATGGAAGACGAACCGCCGGTGAAGGGGCCGGAAACGCCGATCTTGATGGGATCAGCGGCATGCGCCAAGGTAGATAGGCCCAGGATCGCAGCAGAAATAGTGATCAGGGAAGCGCGCTTTGCAAATTGAATTGTCATGTTGTCTCCATTTATGAATAGGTTCAGCGAAGTAGGCCGTGCAGGTTCGCGGCCGACTATCGCACTCGCCCAAATCGCTGTTCGGGTCGGTTGCGTAATCTACCGAAATTATCAGACCTTGTCTTAGCCTGTTCAGCAAGCCGTCAGCTAAAAACGTGCTTTTGCTATGAAGAATTTTCAGCGCCAAGCCGAAAAAATTTATTCGACAAATTACTTAAGGGTTAACCCCTGTCTCGACGGAGACACGCAGGCACCGCATCAATGCGGCACTGCTTTGGAAAAGAAATTTAACACCATGACCCCGGTCGCTATCAGTCCAATACCGAGCAAAGCCGGTGCATCCAGGTCTTGCTTGAACACCAACCAGCCCACCAGCGTGATCAGCACCACACCAACGCCCGACCACACCGCATAGACCACGCCCACCGGCATCGTGCGCAAAGTCAGGGACAGCAGAAAAAAAGCGGCGGCATAGCCCACCACCACAATCACCGACGGAATCAGCCGGGTAAACCCGTCGCTGGCCTTCAGCGCAGAAGTGGCGATCACTTCCAAAACGATGGCAACCACCAGGTAAATCCAGTTCATGCAAGCTCCCAAGACATAGGGCGCGGCTTCCTTGAGCGCCCTTATAGAATCATCCGGCTGATGACCCTTCCCCTTCACTCTACCGCTGCAAGTCCTGCAGACGTTTCACGCAGCCGACGTGTTCTGACAGAAATACGCTCACTGTGGCATCTGGCATGGCCGATCCTGATCGGACAGTTGGCAACGGTGGGCATGTCGGTCACCGATGTGGCGATGGCGGGGCATGCCTCGGCGCAGGACCTGGCCGGGGTTTCTTTGGGCGTCTCCATTTTCAACATCACGATCATCACCCTCATGGGACTGGTGATGTCGATCAACCCGATGGTGGCCCACCATGTGGGGGCTGCCGAGCTTGATGCCGTGCCCCACGTCGTGCGCCAAGGCATCTGGAAAGCCCTCATCGTGGGTGGTTTGGCCATGATCGTCATGAACCTGTCCGCGTTGGTTTTCAACACCATGGACCTGGAGCCCAAGGTGCGCGAGGTGGCCATCGATTTCGTGCGCGTGACCAGCATCGGCCTCCCGGCTTTCACCTGCTACCGCGTGTTGTACGGGTACAGCACCAGCATCAACCAAACCAAACCGATGATGGTGATTGCGCTGGCAGCCCTGCTGCTCAATGCGCTGGTGAACTGGGTGCTGGTCTTTGGCAACTGGGGCTTTCCGGCCCTGGGCGGCGTAGGCTGTGCCTGGGCGACCATGGTTTGCATCTGGTTCAACCTGTTGGCCCTGCTTGGCTGGATGCGGTTGGCACCCGCCTTCGAGCGCACCTGGCCTTTTGACCGCTGGGAAGCACCCGATGCCCCGATGTTGCGCAACCTGTTCAAACTGGGCATTCCGATTGGCATTACCTACTTTGCCGAGACCAGTGCCTTCGGTCTGATTGCCTTGCTCGTCGCGCGTTTTGGCAGCGAGCAGGTGGCCGCCCATGCGATTGCATTGAACTTTAGTTCGCTCACCTTTATGGTGCCCCTCAGTCTGGGACTGGCTTTGCTGACACGGGTCGGCCAAAGCCTGGGGGCCGGTGACGCGGTCGCCGCGCGTTTTCGCTCCTGGGTCGGCGTGGGACTGTCGCTGGCGGTGGCCTTCGCCTCGGCGGTGGTGATGGCAGTTTTCCGCAATGAAATTGCCGACGCCTACACCAGCGATGTGGCAGTCGCCGCGCTGGCTGCGAACCTGCTCATTTTCTCGGCCTTGTTTCAGCTATCCGACTGCACCCAGGTCGTTACCAGTTGCGCCATTCGCGGCTACAAGGTCACGCGCGCACCCATGGTGTTGCACCTGACCGCGTTTTGGGGTTTCTCGCTGCCGCTGGGCTGCCTGCTGGGTCTGGCCCCGCCCTGGATTCCGTTTGCACCGGCAGAGCCGATGGCGGCGCAGGGTTTCTGGATTGCGCTCATCGTCGGGCTGACCGTGGCGGCCAGCGGTCTGGTTGTAATTCTCCGTCGCGTCGCGCGCCAGCACATTCTGATGGCCTGATGCGCCGCCCCTAATGACTCCCAACCCCCACGCCCCCACGCCCATGTCTCCCGCTCTGGTGGTGCTGGTGCTGTCCATGCTGCTGGGCCTGCAGCCCATCACTACGGACTTGTATCTGCCCGCCCTGCCTGGCCTGAAGCAGGACCTGGGCGCCACCATGGCGCAGACGCAACTGACCCTCACCGCCTTGTTGCTGGCGTTTGGCGCATCGCAACTGGTGTGGGGACCGGTGTCGGACCGCTTTGGCCGCAGGCCGGTTTTGCTGGTGGGCATGACGGCCTATTTGCTGGCCTCGGTGGCCTGTGCCCTGGTGAGCACCATGGAGCAACTGATCGTGTGGCGCACGCTGCAGGGCATTGCCATGGGCGCCGGCGTGATGTGCGCGCGCGCCATCGTCCGCGACCTGTACGAGCCCGCGCAGGGTGCCACGGTGATGTCCAAGGGCTTGAGCGGTTTGGGGGTGTTGGCCTGCCTGAGTGCACCATTGGGTGGCCTCTTGACCTGGCTCTGGAATTGGCACGCCGCGCTGTCGGCACTGGCGGTGTTTGGCGCCCTCACGCTGGGTGTAATTGCCTGGCGCTTTGAAGAAACCGTGCCGCAAAAGAACCCGCTGGCGCTGCAATGGAGCACGTTGGTTCGCACCTGGCTACACATCCTGCGCAACCCCGAATTTGTGGCGTTTTCGGTGCTGTCCTTGTGCTCCTATGGTGCGCTGTTTACCTTTCTGGCGGCATCTTCGTTTGTCTTCATCAAGGTGCTGGGTTTTGGCACCACCGAATACGGGCTGACGATGCTGCTGAACTCTTTTGTGTACCTGTTGGGTACCTTTGTCTGCCGCCGCCTGGTGCGCCAGCGCGGCGTGCGGCGCACCGTCGCGCTGGCCGCATTCGCATCCTTGTTCTGCGGTCTGGTGATGCCAGCCTTGGCGCTAGCGGGCATTCAAGCGGGTTGGGCCATCATGCTGCCCATGTGTGCATTTACCTTCGCCCACGGCATCCACCAACCCTGCGGCCAAAGCGGTGCGGTGGGCCCATTCCCGCAAGCGGCGGGAGCAGCGTCTGCGCTGAATGGTTTCCTGATGATGGTGGCGGCCTTTTTCACCGGCCAGTGGCTGGGCGGGCACATGGATGGCACCGTGTTCCCACTGGCCTGGGGCATGTGCTTTTGGTGCGTGCTGCTGGCCCTGAGCGCCTGGACGCTGGTGCAACGCTATGGCAAAACCTGAAGCAGCCCTGCCGTTCTATATCGCTCTGGCAGGCCCCACTGCCTCGGGCAAGACCGCCGCCGCACTGGAGATTGCGCGCCACCACGCGGTTGAAATTGTCAGCGTCGACTCGGCGCTGGTGTACCGGGGCATGGACATCGGCACCGCCAAACCCAACGCCGCAGAATTGGCGGCCGCCCCGCACCATTTGATCGATATCCGTGACCCGCTGCAGGCCTACAGCGCAGCAGAATTTGTGCGCGATGCCACCCGCCTGATTCAGGCCATCCACGCGCGCGGCAAACTGCCCCTGCTGGTAGGCGGAACCATGCTGTATTTCAAGGCCCTGTTTGACGGCCTGGACGATATGCCCCCGGCCGACCCTGCCGTGCGCGAAGCCTTGTCGCAAGAGGCGGCCGAACTAGGCTGGCCCGCCATGCACGCCCTGCTGGCCGCAGTCGACCCAATCACCGCCCAGCGCCTGGCACCGGCAGACAGCCAGCGCATCCAGCGTGCGCTGGAGGTCTACCGCATTACCGGAAAACCCCTGTCGTACTTTCACGCAAGCCAAGCGGCTGACCGCGCCAACTCACCGGCCAATAACCTGCTGATAAGCCTGGAGCCGGTAGAGCGCGCTTGGCTGCACGCGCGCATTGCACAGCGCTTTGATGCCATGCTGGGTGCCGGCTTTCTGGAGGAGGTGCAGACCCTGCGCGCGCGCGGCGACCTGCACCCCGACCTACCTTCCATGCGCTGCGTGGGCTACCGCCAGGCCTGGGAAGCACTGGATGGTTTGTGGCCCATGAGCGAGTTGCGTGACAAGGGCATCTATGCCACGCGGCAACTGGCCAAGCGACAGATCACGTGGCTGCGCTCCATGGCGCAGCGCCAGGTCATTGCCTGCGATCAGCCCGATGCGCTGCAGCAAGTCTTGCGACTGGTGGACGCTGTACTTCGAGAACGCTCCGACTAGGGGCTTTTACCTACGGCTAAGTTAGCTGGATTGCTGCGTGGCGCGCAAACGGGCGTGCGGGCCGGC
>CAKZJN010000385.1 GCA_936943465.1 uncultured Rhodoferax sp. | reverse complement strand
ATGAGTTTCCCGCGATGGGTGAATACCACGACCGACATGCAGGCAGCTTCGCCCGCCGTTGAAATCAGCCGGCTGCTCAAGATGCTGGGGCTTGGCACCGACGTTCTGCGGGCCTTTGCAGGGGTCTTACTGCTGACGGCGGCACTTAGCGTTTTCATTGCCTTGTTGAGCGCGGTGCGAGAGCGCCGGGGCGATCTGGCTTTGTTGCGCATGTTGGGCGCTCCACCGGCCCGAATTGCGGGCTTGCTGCTGCTGGAGGCCGCATGGCTGGGCTTGCTGGCTGCTGTGGCCGGTCTGGCGTTGGGGCAATGCTTTGCTTATGCGCTGGCGTGGGGCCTGCAGTTGGATAATTCGCTGCTGATTGGTGGCACCGTCTGGCCCGGCGTTTTGTGGGTGGTGCCCGGGCTGGCTCTGCTGGTGTCGGTCGGTGCCGCGTTGCTGCCCGCATGGGGAGCCTACCGCGTCAGTGTTCTTGAACTTCTTCAGTCACGGTAACTTTATGCAGCACATTTTTCGTTTGGTTTGGACCCTGATGGCTCTTTTGGTGGCTGGCACTAGCGCCCTGGCGCAATCCAAAGATTCGCTGGCCTCTAGCGGGGTGCCAATGGGGACCGGTGCCGGTGTGCACAGCCCGAATAGTCCGTTTGCTCCCTTGCAGGACCGTGCCGATGTGCTGCCCTGGTCCATGCTCACCGCGGTCAGGACCAAGACAGAAAAGAACCGCGTGTTGCCGGTGTTCCCGAGCGACGTGCAGGCGCTCAACCAGAAGAGTCAGCGGGTGCAGGGTTTCATGATGCCGCTGGAGCCGGGTGAAAAGCAAAAGCATTTCTTGTTGAGTTCGGTGCCCTTGACCTGCTCGTTCTGCTTGCCTGGCGGGCCCGAAAGCATGGTCGAGGTCAAGACCAAAACGCCGGTGAAATACTCCATGGAAGTGGTCGTGGTGGAGGGGCAGTTTTCCGTGCTGAAAGACGACCCCTACGGCTTGTATTACCGCATCACCGACGCGGTGGCCGTAAAGTGAGTCGCTTGGTTCCGGACTCCCGGCTAAGGGCAGCCCGGCGCCGGGTTGGCTACGGTGCCAGCCGTTCGCGCAGCCAGCCGCCGTCTGCCTGCAGCGTGTAACGCAGGCGGTCGTGTAGACGGCTTTTGCGGCCTTGCCAGAATTGCCAGTTGTCCGGTTTCAGCCGGTAGCCGCCCCAGTGCGGCGGGCGCGGTGGTTGCAACAGGAATTGCGCCGCATATTTGGCAGCGTTGGTGACCAGCACGGTACGGCCGGGAATGACCTCGCTTTGTGGTGACGCCCAAGCTCCAATGCGTGAATCCAAGGGGCGGCTGTGGAAGTAGGTGTCACTTTCCTCGCTGCTAACCCGCTCCACGCTGCCTTCAATGCGTACCACGCGCTCCAGCTCCACCCAATGGAATTGCAGCGCGGCAAACGGGTTGCCAGCCAACTCGCGGCCCTTGCGGCTTTCGTAGTTGGTGTACCAGACGATGCCGCGCGCGTCGTAACCCTTGATCAACACGACCCGCGTCGACGGGCGCAGGTTGCTGCCCACCGTGGCCAGCGTCATGGCATTGGGTTCTGGCACCTCGCTCTGGATGGCTTCCTTCAGCCACTGATCAAACTGCTGCAACGGATCGGCGTGCGATGCGCTTTCATCGAGTTCAGCCCGTTCATAGCTCTTGCGAAGTTCTGCGATGGATTTCATAGATTGCTTAGTTCTTTTTGAAGTGGCTTGTATCAATGTGAGAATTATTCCCAATTCACTGGGACTAACCCCGGTGTGTGGACGCATGTGGCATCGTATTCTGCTCCGTGGCATTGGTAGAAGTGCACACGCACAGCAATGAACCGGCCCAAGGCCGTACGAAGGCAAAGCATGGAAAGTCTGGATCTGCGCGTATTGGAAGACGTCAAAGCGTGGCGTATGGCGGGGCACGCGGTCACCCTGGTGACCGTGGTGGAAACCTGGGGGAGCGCGCCGCGCCCTCCGGGGGCCTTGTTGGCGGTGCGGGATGATGGCGTGGTGAGCGGTTCGGTGTCGGGCGGTTGTGTGGAGGACGATTTGATCGCCCGCACCAAGGCCGCACTGAACCAGCCCGCCGAGGAGCGCGCAAGCAAACCGTCCATGATGGCCTATGGCGTGAGCAAGGAAGAGGCGGCGCGCTTTGGGCTGCCCTGCGGCGGCACCCTGCGCCTGGTGCAGGAACCGGTGCTGCACACCGGCTGGATTGACGAGGTGCTGCACCGCACGGCCAGTCACCAGTTGGTGTCGCGAACCCTCACACTAGCCAATGGCGAGTCGGTTTTGCGTCCTGCGGTGCGTGGCCAGACCATGCAGTTTGACGGGCTGACGCTGACCACGCTGTTCGGGCCGCGCTGGCGTTTGTTGCTGATTGGCGCCGGCCAGTTGTCTTACGCGGTAGCGGCCATGGCGACTGCGTTGGACTTTGAGGTGCTGGTGTGCGACCCCCGCGAGGAATACGCCCACAACCTGTTTGACCAACCCATGCCCCAAGTGCGGCGCCTGCAAGGCATGCCGGACGATGTGGTGCGTGATTTGCCGGCCGATGCGCATACCGCCATCGTGGCGCTCACGCACGACCCCAAACTCGACGATATGGCGCTGTTGGAGGCGCTGGGCAGTCCGGCTTTCTATGTAGGAGCGCTGGGCTCACGGCGCAATCAGGAGGCGCGCAAGAAGCGGCTGGCCGAACATTTCGACCTCACGCCCATGCAACTTGACCGCCTGCACGGGCCGGTGGGCCTGCGCATTGGTGCACGCACGCCGGCAGAAATTGCGGTGTCCATCGTGGCTGAAATCATTCAGGTCAAGAACAGGGTGAGCCCCCAGGCCGCTGCAACGACGGTCGATTCGGCTCGTGCGACCTCTTAAGCGGTGGCTTTAGGCTGGGAGGCTCCGTTGGCAAATCCGACTGCAAGCGCAACCCTTCCAACCCTGCTGATTTTGGCCTCGGGTCGCGGCGAGCGATTCCTTGCCTCGGGCGGTACTACCCACAAATTGCAGGCGGACCTGGGCGGGAAAACCGTGCTGGAACGCACCTTGGATGCGGTACGTGCCAGCGGCTTGCCCTGGCATCTGGAAGACCGTGGCCACCCCGGCATGGGCGACTCCATTGCCGCCGCCGTGCGCGCCGCCCCCGATGCCGCGGGCTGGCTGATCTTGCCGGCCGACTTGCCGCTGATTGACCCGCAAACCTTGCTCGCCTTGGCGCGGGCTTCTACTGACGCTGATGTGCTGGTGCCGGACTACCAGGGGCAGCGCGGTCATCCGGTGCGATTTGCGCGGCGCTGCGGTGAGGCGCTGCGCGCGCTGCGCGGTGCTGCGGGGGCCAGTGCCGTGGCCGCTTCATTTCCGTCGGCCCGCTGGCCGGTGGATGACCCGGGCTGTGTCATGGACATCGATACGTTGGCGGATCTGGAACGTGCCCGCGCGCTTTTCAGGCAGAAAACGGGCGCTTAAGACCCTCGCCCGCAGGTTCTGTACCTCACTGGTAACTCAGCTGCCACACAAGTTCTTGTTTCCAAGTTACCATTCGTTGTGTAATTTAGTTACAACGTATTTTGAGAGAACCGCGCCATGGCCACACCCACTCCCGCATCCGCATTGCACCCGGCTGTCGCAGCCGTCACCCGCCGCATCGTGGAGCGCAGTGCGTCCACGCGTGGCGCGTACCTGAAGCAGTTGGAAGCCGCGGTGCAGCGCAAGCCCGGTGCCGAGCGCATGGGTTGTGCCAACGTGGCCCACGCCTTTGCCGCACTGCCGGGCAGCGACAAGTTCAAGGTGGTGGCCGAGAAGGCGCCCAACATCGGCATCGTCACCGCCTACAACGACCTGCTGTCGGCCCACGCGCCCTTGCAGCATTACCCGGACGTGGTGAAAGACGAGGCCCGCAAGAACGGTGCAACGGCGCAGGTGGCCGGTGGCGTGCCCGCCATGTGCGACGGTGTGACGCAGGGCTTCGAGGGCATGGAACTCAGCCTTTTCAGCCGTGACACCATCGCTATGTCCACCGCCGTGTCGCTCAGCCACGATGTGTTTGATGCGGCCCTGATGCTGGGCGTGTGCGACAAGATCGTGCCCGGCCTGTTGATTGGGGCGCTGCACTTTGGCCACTTGCCCACCGTGTTTGTCCCGGCCGGCCCCATGACTTCCGGCCTGTCCAACAACGAAAAATCCAAGGTGCGTGAGAAAGCCGCCCAAGGCTTGGTGGGCCGCGAAGAGTTGCTGGCCGCCGAGTCTGCCGCCTACCATGGCCCCGGCACCTGCACCTTCTACGGCACCGCCAACAGCAACCAGATGCTGCTCGAAGCCATGGGTCTGCACGTGCCCGGCACCGCGTTTATCAACCCTGGCAATGCGGTGCGCGAAGAACTCACCCGCGAAGCGGTGCGCACTGTTTTGCAAATTACCAAGGCGAAGCGCTTTGCCCCGATTGGCCAGTTGGTGGACGAGCGCTGCATCGTCAACGCCATGGTGGCTCTGCTGGCGACTGGCGGCTCCACCAACCACCTGATTCACTGGGTGGCGGTGGCCCGTGCGGCCGGCATCCTCATTGATTGGAACGACTTCTCGGCTTTGTCCGACGTGGTGCCGCTGCTGACCCGCGTGTACCCTAACGGCAGTGCCGATGTGAACCAATTCCAGGCCGCAGGTGGCCCCGGTTTTGTGATTGGCCAGTTGCTCGACGCCGGCTTTATGCACGCCGATGTGCTGACCGTACGCAGCGGTGGCTTGCGCGCGTTCGCAAGTATTCCTTCGGCCAACGCGGAGGGCAAACTGCAGTGGACCGATGCCGGTGCCAGCAAGGATGAGAGCGTGGCGCGACCCGCGTCCGACCCCTTCAGCGCCAGCGGTGGCTTGAAGCTGCTGCAAGGCAACCTGGGCCGCAGCGTGATCAAGATTTCTGCGGTGCCCGAAGACCGCCATGTCATTGAAGCACCGTGCCGCGTGTTTGACTCACAAGAGGCGCTGCATGTGGCCTTCAAGGCCGGTGAACTGGACCGCGACGTGATTTGCGTCGTGCGCTGGCAAGGCCCCCAGGCCAACGGCATGCCCGAGCTGCACAAGCTCACCCCGCCCATGGCGGTATTGCAAGGCAAGGGTTTCAAGGTGGCTCTGGTGACCGATGGCCGCATGAGCGGCGCATCCGGCAAAGTGCCCGCAGCCATTCACATGTCGCCTGAGGCCGCCGCCGGTGGCCCCTTGGCCAAGGTGCGCGATGGCGATGTGATTCGTCTGGACGCCGCCGCCGAGACCGTGCAGGCTTTGGTGGACCCGGCCGAGTGGGCCGAGCGCCCGCTGGCCTCCATGCCCGAAGCCCTGCACGCCGCCAATGGCGTAGGCATGGGCCGCGAACTGTTTGCCAACATGCGCCGCAACGCGCTGGCCGCAGAGCAGGGTGCGTGCACCTGGTTCTGATGCGCGCAGCATTTTTTTGAATAAGGATTTGTTATGAGTACTGCCCAAAAATTCACCGCTCTGCAAGTGATGACCGATGCGCCGGTGATTCCGGTCATCGTGCTGAACGATGTGGCTCACGCCGTGCCCATGGCCCGCGCGCTGGTGGCTGGAGGCGTCCGCATGCTGGAAGTGACGTTGCGTACCCCGCAGGCGCTGGCTTGTATTGAGGCCATTGCCAGGGAAGTGCCTGAGGCGGTGGTCGGCGCGGGTACCGTGCGTTCCAAGGCCGATGCGCAAGCCGCTGCCAACGCCGGTTCGCGCTTTGCCGTGAGCCCCGGTTACACCAGCGCCGTGGGTCAAGCCTGTCGCGATGCCGGTTTGGCGCTGTTGCCCGGTGTGGCCAGCGGCAGCGAAATCATGATGGCGCAGGAAGACGGTTTTACCGAACTGAAGTTTTTCCCCGCGATGCAGGCCGGTGGCCCCGCCATGCTCAAGGCCTGGAGCGGCCCGTTCTTTGACGTGCGTTTTTGCCCCACCGGCGGTGTGACGCTGCAAAACGCCCCCGAGTTCCTGGCGCTTCCCAATGTGGTGTGCGTGGGCGGCTCCTGGTTGGTTCCCGGCGATGCCATGGCCGCTGGCGACTGGACCCGCGTGACCGAGTTGGCGCGTGCGACCCAGGCGCTGAAAAAGTAAGCTCCGATTTCAAACTCCCTCGCCCAAACGGGTGTGGTTTCCAAGCCCCTCGCGACGCCGTGCGCAGAGGGGCATTTTTTCGGATGGATGAAACCTCAGGCCGCGCCAGGCGGCAAGGTGTCGGGGGCTTGGTCGGTAGCGGGGGCAGGGCGGTTTTGTGTGCGGAACTGCCAAGCCAAGTGGGCCGTCAGGGCCAAAAATACAATCGTTCCGCCCAGCAGCGTGCGGGTGCCCGGCACCTCGCCGTGCACCAGCCAGACCCAGATCGGCCCTAGCACCGGTTCCACAATCCCAATTAACGCGGCCAAGGCGGATGGAATCAGCCGTGCGCCGGTAACAAACAGCGCCATGCCCAGGCCCAGGTTGGCCGCGCCAAACAGAAACAGCAGGCCTAAATCTTTGGTGCTTACGCTAAAACTGTGCACCATGCTGCCAGACACCAGAGCGGCGATCAGCGTGCCCAGGCAAACGGCGGGCATCATCACCACATGCGCGTGGCG
>CAKZJN010000384.1 GCA_936943465.1 uncultured Rhodoferax sp. | reverse complement strand
CGCCTGGTGCGCGCCATCAAGAACCGCTTTGGCGCGGTGAATGAAATGGGCGTGTTTGCCATGACCGAAAAAGGGCTCAAGGGCGTCAGCAACCCCAGCGCCATTTTCCTGAGCCAGCATGCCGAGCCGGTGCCCGGCAGTTGCGTGATGGTCACGCTGGAAGGCACACGCCCGATGCTGGTCGAAATTCAGGCGCTGGTGGACAGCGGCGGGCCGTCGCCGCGTCGCTTGTCGGTCGGCCTCGACAAGGACCGGTTGGCCATGTTGCTGGCGGTGCTGCACCGCCACGCCGGAGTCGCCTGCATGGATCAGGACGTGTTTGTCAACGCGGTGGGCGGTGTGCGCATCAGCGAACCGGCGGCCGACCTCGCGGTCATGTTGTCCATCACGTCGAGCCTGCGCGGCAAGCCCTTGCCCAAGGGCTTTATTGCCTTTGGCGAAGTGGGGCTGGCGGGCGAAGTGCGGCCCGCACCGCGCGGTCAGGAGCGCCTCAAGGAAGCCGCCAAGCTGGGCTTTAGCGTGGCCGTGGTGCCCAAGGCGAATGCGCCCAAAAAACCGATCGAAGGCCTGACCATTCACGCGGTCGAGCGCATCGAAGAGGCGATGCAGGTGGTGCGTTCCCTGGCTTAGGCGGGGCGCTTCAAAAACCACTAGCATTGCTGCCATGGCCTGGCTCAACAAACTCCCCAACTCGGTTCGCAGCGCGAGCGGCATGGAGTGGACGCTGTGGCGCAAGCTGCCACTGATTTTTCTGGTGGGCACGGTGTTGCCGCTGGCTGCCGGTGTGGTGTTGCACTGGATGTCCGACGAGAACGATGCCGCCGCCCTGCGCTGGTTGCAGACCATGGACTACGTGGTGGTCGGTGTCCTGATTTTTCATTGGACGGCGGTGGCCACCGTGGCCATCGGCTGCATCGTGGTCATGCTGATGAAGGGTCCCGCTTATGTGGCCGACCCGATGGAGGTTTCGCACAGCGACAAGCCGCGCGGCACCGATCAGCGCGACGGCCCTTAAGCGGTCATTAATGTCCCGTGGCTACGATTTGCAGCCATGGAGGTCCTATGACTAAATTGAAGTTTTTCACCCTGGCAGCCTCGTTGGCGCTGTCGGTTTTTTGCGCTAACGCGCAAGCCCAAACCACTCCGGCCGCGCAGGCCGCCGGCTATGTGGCCGCAAGCGGTCAACCCGCCCAGGCCGCACGCGGACAAGAGTTTTTCACCACCAAACATGGCAAGGACTGGAGCTGCTCCACCTGCCATACCGCCAAGCCCACGGTGGATGGCAAACACGCCACCACCGGCAAGGTGATCAGCCCCTTGGCACCAGCGGCCAATGCGCAGCGCTTTACCGATGCGGCCAAGACCGAGAAATGGTTCCGCCGCAATTGCAATGACGTGGTCGGCCGCGAGTGCACACCGGCAGAAAAAGCCGATGTGCTTACCTGGCTGATTTCGCTCAAGCCCTGATCCATTTTTGAAGCTCACCATGCATAAATCATTTCGCACAATCGTTGGAGCCGGCCTGCTGGGCCTGGCGCTGACGGGCGCGGCCCATGCCGACAGCAACCTCTCCGTGGCACCCAACGCCAAACACCAGCAGGAATGCTCTTCCTGCCACGTCGCCTACCCGCCGGGCCTGCTGCCGGCGGCATCCTGGCAACGCATCATGGGTAATCTGGCCAAACACTATGGAACCGATGCTTCGCTGGATGACGCCACCACCCGTGAAATCACTGCCTGGCTGAAGGACCATGCCGGCACCGGACGCCGCGTCAGCGAAGAGCCGCCGCAGGATCGCATCAGCAAATCCAACTGGTTTGTGCGCAAGCACGACGAAGTGTCGGCCAGCACCTTCAAGCGTGCCTCCATCGGCAGTGCGGCCAACTGCTCGGCCTGCCACGCCAATGCGGCCAAAGGTGATTTCAACGAGCACGCGGTGCGCATCCCCAAATGAGCACGCCCGAACCGAGTCCGCAAAAAATCCGCATCTGGGACGCCCCGGTGCGGGTGTTTCACTGGTTGCTGGTGTTCAGTTTTGCCGGCGCTTACATCACGTCGGAAAGCGAATACTGGCGGCTGGTGCATGTGACCCTGGGCTACACGCTGGGGGGCTTGCTGGCGTTTCGCCTGGTGTGGGGTGTGGTGGGCACCCGCTACGCCCGCTTCAGCAGTTTTGTGCGCGGCCCGGGTGCCGTGCTGCGCTACCTGAAGTCGTTGCGCTCCGGGCAGCCTGAGCACCATTTGGGCCACAACCCCGCCGGTGCGGTAGCCATCGTGCTGTTGATGTTGATGGGGCTTGGCATCGCAGGCACCGGCTATGCCACGTACAACGAACTGGGCCCCGACTGGTTGGCCGAGGTGCATGAGGTGCTGGCCAACGGCATGCTGCTGGTGATTGGCGGCCACCTGCTGGGCGTGGTGAGCGCTAGTGTGCAGCACAAGGAAAATTTGGTGCGTGCCATGGTGACGGGCTACAAGGTCGGTGCCGTCGACCAGGGCATTCGCCGCACCTGGGCCGTTGTCGCGGTGGCGTTGGTCATTGCCGTGCTGGGTTTCTGGTGGCTGCAGTGGCAAAGCGCGCCGGTGCCCGATTCCGGCGAAACCCAAACTTCGCAAGCTGCACAATCCGACCAGAACAAGGTCAGCAACTAAGAGGAACGCCGCGATGCGCATACTGCTAGCAGAAGACGACGCCATGCTCGGAGACGGTCTGCGGGCCGGCCTGCGCCAGGCTGGTTTTCAGGTGGACTGGGTACGCGACGGCATGGCTGCCGAACGCGAACTGGCCAGCGGCGTGTACGCCGCCGGGGTGCTGGACCTGGGCCTTCCACTCAAGGACGGCCTGGATGTACTCAAAGACCTGCGCGCCCGCAAGATCATTACGCCGATTCTGGTGCTGACCGCACGCGACGCCATTCCCGACCGGGTAGTGGGTTTGGATACCGGGGCGGACGACTACGTCATCAAGCCGGTGGATCTGATTGAGCTGGCGGCCCGCCTGCGCTCGTTGGTGCGCCGTTCACTCGGCCATTCGCAGGAAACGCTTCGCCATGGTGCCGTGGAACTCGACTCCGCCTCGCGCAGCGTCTGGTGCCGGGGCGAGCGCGTGCCGCTTTCCACGCGCGAGTTTGATTTGTTGCACGCGCTGATGCGCCACATGGGTCGCGTGCTGTCGCGCGAACAGCTTGAGCAGCAGATGTATAGCTGGGGCCATGAGGTGGAGAGCAACACCATTGAGGTCCACATCCACCACCTGCGCAAGAAGCTCGGTTCCGAGGTAATCCAGACCGTGCGCGGTGTGGGTTATGTCGTGCAGCGCGAGGTGCCCGAAGCGTGAAGCCGGCGCAGCCGCTCTCGCTGCAAACCCGGTTGCTGTTGCTGGCGCTGGGTTTTGCCACGGCCATCTGGGTGGCGGCGGGAGCGTTTGCCTTGCGCGATGCGCAATACGAAATTGACGAGTTGCTCGACGGCCACCTGGCACAGGCGGCGGCCTTGCTGATGGTGCATGCCCAGGGCGATTACGACGATGTGTTCGACACGCCGGTGTTGCAAAAATTTGCACCCCAGGTGGCGTTCCAGGTGTACGTGGAGGGGATCCTCAGCACGCGCTCGGCCAACGTCGGTGTGGAGCCCATGGTGACGCAGCCGGACGGTTTTTATACCGTGCTCCGCGACGATGGAGAGCTCTGGCGGGTGGTGATTACGCGCGAGCGGGAGCCCGAAGTCACGGTGCTGGTCGGTGAAAAGGTGGAGTCGCGCCAAGCCATTCTGTGGGCACTGGTGCGCAGCTTGTTGGGTCCTTTGTTGGTGGCGTTGCCGCTGTTTGGCCTGGCACTTTGGTGGTCGGTGCGCAAGGGGCTGGAGCCGCTGCGGGCCTTGCGCGGCACGCTGGCACAACGGACTCCCCAGGCGGCAGAGCCCGTCTCGCTGAAGGGCATGCCGCGCGAATTGGCGCCGCTGGTACAGACCCTTAACGGGCTGCTGGAGCGCATCAACCGCATGGTGCAAAGCGAGCGCCGGTTTACCGCCGATGCCGCGCACGAACTGCGCACCCCGATTGCCGCTATCCGCATGCAGGCCCAAGTGGCGCTGGGTGCGGGGGACGATGTGGAAGAACGCGTGCATGCCTTGCAAACCACGCTGGCCGGCTGTGACCGCGCCAGCCGGCTGGTGGACCAATTGCTCACGTTGGCCAGGCTGGAGGCCAATCCGGCAACCCAGGTGGCGGCGCCGGTAGACCTCTGTGCCGTGACACGGCGCGTGGCCGGGGAACTGGCGCATGTGGCGCTGGCGCGGGGGCAGGAGCTGGTGGTGCAGGCGGAAGTGCCCTGTGCTGTGGCGGCCAACGAAGTGCTGCTGGGTGTGCTGGTGCGCAACCTGACCGACAACGCCCTGCGTTACAGCCCGGACGGTGCGCGCGTGGCGCTGACCGTGCAGGCCGAGCCGGGCGTGGTGGTGCTGGAGGTGCAGGACAGCGGCCCTGGCATGAGCGATGAATCCATTGCCCATCTGGGTGAACGTTTCTTCAGGGTGCTGGGCAACGAGCAGCCCGGTAGCGGCTTGGGCTGGTCGATTGTGCGGCGCCTGCTGGATGTGTATGGCGCGCAGGCGCAGATCGGGCGCTCGGCAGAATTGGGCGGGCTGTCGGTGACGGTGCGCTGGCCGGTGGCGCCGTCGGGTATCTGAGCCGTTCGGCGACCGCTTCCGGCGGCCCTTGGCGCCCCGTAAAATCGGGAATTACGCCGAATTTGCAAAAACCCAAAACGAAGGACAACCGATGAGCGCACTTCCTCCCTCCATGTCAGACCGCGATGGAAAAATCTGGATGGACGGCCAGATGGTGGAATGGCGTGACGCCAAGATCCATGTGCTGACCCACACGCTGCACTACGGTTGCGGCGCGTTTGAAGGCGTGCGCGCCTACAAGGGCGACAACGGCGTGACCTCCATCTTCCGCCTCGAAGAGCACACCAACCGCCTGTTCAACAGCGCCAAGATCTTGCGCATGACCATCCCCTTCACCAAAGAGCAGGTGAATCAGGCGCAGATCGACGTGATCCGCGAAAACAAGCTGGAGTCCGGCTACCTGCGCCCCCTGACCTGGGTCGGTGACCGCAAGCTGGGCGTGTCCACCAAGGGCAACGACATCCACCTGATGGTGGCGGCTTGGCCCTGGGGTGCGTACCTGGGCGAAGAGGGCATGAAGCGCGGCATCCGCACCAAGATTTCCAGCTACACCCGCCACCACGTCAACATCACCATGACGCAGGCCAAGGCGGTCAGCAACTACACCAACTCGATTCTGGCCAACCGCGAAGCTACCGACGATGGCTACGACGAAGCCATCCTGCTCGACGCCAGCGGCTTTGTGTCCGAAGGTGCCGGCGAAAACATCTTTGTCATCAAGGACGGCGTGATCTACACCCCCGACCTGTCCGCCGGTGCCCTGAACGGCATCACCCGCAACACCGTGTTGCACATCTGCAAGGACCTCGGTGTGGAACTGGTGCAAAAGCGCATTACCCGCGACGAGTTGTACATTGCCGATGAAATTTTCTTCACCGGCACCGCCGCCGAAGTGACCCCGATCCGCGAAGTGGACCGCGTGGAAATCGGCATCGGCTCGCGCGGCCCGATTACCGAAAAAGTCCAGAGCGCCTTCTTCGACATCGTCAACGGACGCAACCCGAAATACGCCCACTGGCTGACCGCGGTTTAAAGAACAACATTCACAGGAAATCACCATGACCATCAGCAAACCCGTGTCCCGCTTCGAGTTGGCCGCCAAAGACCTCAACCACCAGGGCGGCGTGTTTTGCCCCAACCCTGCTGCAGAAATGCAGACCTGGAACACCCACCCCAAGGTGTACCTGGACGTAGGCCGCAGCGGCGAAGCCAAGTGCCCGTACTGCGGCAACGTCTACGCGCTGAAGGCTGGTGAGCATTTCGAAGCCGGGCATTAATTTACCCCCACGTTCGCCCACTGTGTGTGGCTCTCTGCCCCCCGAGGGGGCTAACCCGCCTTGGGGCGGCCCGGCGGCGGGTTGTTTCGCATGACGCGGTCGTTGCTGATTGCACCCCAATGGATTGGGGACGCGGTGATGACCGAGCCGCTACTGCGCCGCTTGCATGCGCGGGGCGAGCGCATTGCGGTGGGGGCGCTGCCGTGGGTGGCTCCGGTGTACCGGGCCATGCCGCAGGTGGCCGAGGTTATTGAATTTCCCTTCGCCCATGGCGGCTTGCAGTGGAAGGCCCGACGCGCCATGGCGGCGTCCTTGCGCGGCCGGTTCGATGTGGCCTATGTCGGCCCCAACTCCCTCAAAAGTGCGCTGATTCCCTGGTGGGCCGGCATCCGGACCCGTGTTGGTTACCTGGGTGAGTCGCGTTACTTGCTGCTGAACCGGCGC
>CAKZJN010000383.1 GCA_936943465.1 uncultured Rhodoferax sp. | reverse complement strand
CTGATTGCCGCTTAATGGCTTGATGCGCCGTGCATCCCGTTGGTAGCGCCGCAATGGCGCTTAACGGGGTGCGGCGGTGAGGGTTGCGTATTTCTGCAGGCCCAACGTGTGAAACAGTGCATGGCCTAATTTCGGCAGGTGCGTGAAATGAAGGGTGCATTGTCTGCCCTGACATTCCTTGGCCCATTGAATAAGTTTATTGGCACGGTTGTCGTCAATACGAAGTAAACGCGCGCAGTGCACCGTAAGCGGAACACCGGTGGGCTTTGTGTTCAATATCGCACCAATATCTTGATCACTGCAGACGCTGCCTTCCAGCGTTATGACCGAATATTCCTCCAACTCTCCGTGCTTGTCATTTGCCAATTGAGGCCAACTTGCGACCGGAACATTGGGCAAGGTGAGGGCGTTCTGCAAAATAATTTGGCTCTCTACCTTGTGCATGCTGGGGGCTGACACCTCAAACTCAACGCAATAATCCAGCGCAACCGCTTCGTGCAGTTCAGGTTGCTGCAAAAGGCACAGTAGTTCCAGGTGGATCAGCCACCACTGCATATAGCGTTTGGTACTGGCTGAGGATTTGCACCGTTCGGTGGCATCAAGCAGTTCATTAATGCCGGACCAATGCAATTCGATAGGGCGCTTGGACCAAGAATTGATTTGGTTGGCCCAAGAGGTCGCTATCTCCGGGTCAATGTTCTTCAAATCGCTCCAGTCAATGGCGCAAACCATTTTTCCGGATGCATCTTGGCTGAAATTATTGGCGCTAGTGACCCGAATGCATTGGGCCAGAGCCCGGTCATCGAGCAGGTCGGGGCAATACCAAATGGAATTTCGGGTGTTGGCAATAGCCGTATTTGCCAAAGCGGGGCCGCTTTCACGCGAAACTTCAAACCACTCGATGGGGGAGCGACCAAAGCGCTCGGCATATTGCAGCGCCAAAAGCTCAAACTCTTCGTGCTGACCGGTGCCGCGATAGATCTCCAGCAGGCAGGTGGTGAGCAATTCAGCGGAACTCTCAGGCAGCGAATCTTGTCCCAACAGATTGGAAAGCGTTGTTTGCGCTTCGGCAAATAAACCGCCCGCAAAGTCGGAGGCCGCGCTGCGAATTCCGATTTCAATGGGGTTTGTCGAGGTGCGTGTAATTGGTTTACGCGGAGCCGGGGCAGAAGCGGAATCCAGCCGAACAAACGATGAATCGGCGTCAGAAAGCTCGGAGTGCGCTGTACGCAGTGCAGCGGGTGCGGTAGTGGCTGCTGTGGTGGTGTTGCCCCACCAGGTGGTGAGCTGTACATCGGCCCCCTTGACCTGGTCAAGCGAACTGGGTCTCGTAGGGCGGGGCGCCGCACGGTCGGACCACAAGTTGCTGTGACCGGTTGCGGTGGTTGGTACAGGGGCCATATCGCCTTTGTCGGCGTGAATGATGGCGCGCAGTCGGCTGAATTCGAGCTTGCGAACCGCGTCATTTTTCTTCTGGCGCTTCATGCGCTCCAGAAGCGTGGGTTCGCGGTCTATGTTGGGGGCGCCTTCCGGTGCATTGGGGGCGGCGTCGCCATGGTCCTTGCCAACCGTTTCGGCTTCGCCGAACAGTTGTGCAAAAAGCGAAATTATTGGATTGGGGTCGCCCTTGGTGGCCATACCGCAGTTTAACTCGGCGTAATACAAAAAGCCCCGCGACCAAATGGCCACGGGGCTTTTGCAGGGATGGTATTCGCTTACTGCTTGATCGCTTCGACCTGGATCACCAGGCGCACGTCCTTGGGGAAGCCCCAGTCGATGCCGTAGTTCATGCCGAACTGGGTGCGGTCAATGGTGGTCTCAAAATCGCCGCCGCACACTTCACGCTTAACCATCGGGTTCATGTAGCAGTTGAACTGATTTGCCTTAAGGGTCACGGGTTGGGTCTTGCCCATCAGGGTCAGGTTACCGCTGATCTGGCTGACCTTGTCACCGTTGAAAGTGAACTTGTCGCCGGAGAACTTGATGGTGGGGAACTTGGCGGTGTCAAACAGGTCTGCGCTTTGCAGGTGCTTGTTGAAAGCTTCAAAGCCGGTGTTGATGGACGTGGTGTCGATGGTGACGTCCACCTTGCCGGTCTTGGCGGCTTTGTCCAGTTGCGCAGTGCCTTCCTTCTTGTCGAAACGGCCGCGGTTGGTCGAGGTGCCGAAGTGGCTAATCTCAAACGTCACGTAGGTGTGCGAGGGGTCGAAGGCGTAAGTGGCGTTTTCAGCGTGGGC
>CAKZJN010000382.1 GCA_936943465.1 uncultured Rhodoferax sp. | reverse complement strand
TCGCCCGAGAAGGGGTAAATGCCGGTTTCGAAAATGGAGCACATCAGCACGCGCGGGTCGTTTTGCAGGATGTCTTCGCTGCCGTTGCCGTGGTGCACGTCAAAGTCGATCAGCGCCACGCGCTGCAAACCGTGGTGCTCCAGCGCGTGCATCACGCCGACCGCCACGTTGTTGAAAAAGCAGAAACCCATGGCGGCCGTGCGCTCGGCATGGTGGCCGGGCGGGCGCACGCTGCAAAACGCGGTGGGCACGCTTGCGCCAATCACCAGGTCAGTGGCCTGAATGGCGGCACCGGCGGCGCGCAGGGCGGCCAGCGCGGTGTGGGGGTTCATGCTGGTGTCGGGGTCGACGCGGTGATAGCCCTCGTCGGGTGCCGAGTTGAGGATGCTGTGGATGTACTCGGGCGAGTGCGCGCGCGCCAACTGCGCCTCGGTGGCCATGGGCGCGTCGTAGCTGTGCATGTAGTCCAGCAGGCCCTTGGTGAGCAGCATGTCGTTGATGGCGCCCAGACGTTCCGGTGCCTCAGGGTGATCTGCCCCCATTTCATGGCGGCTGCAGTCGGGGTGGGTGATGTAGGCAGATAGCAAGGCTTGTCTCCGGTTAACGGCGTGTATTTGAGTTGATGTTTGCTGGGTCTTCAGATGCAAAGTCTAGGCCAGTCCGTGGGAGTGTGAATTGACGCACATCAGGAACAGGTGGCTTGTAAGCCTCGCTGGTCAACATGACAAAGCCCTGACGTGCGTTGGGGCGGGATAAGCGGCAAAATACTGTAATTAAAAACAGTATTTATGACGACCACCCAAGCCCCACGCTATGCGGAGCTTCATTGCCTCAGCAATTTCAGCTTCCAGCATGGTGCCTCGCAGCCCGAAGAACTGGTGCAGCGTGCGCACGCGCTGGGCTACAGCGCGCTGGCCATTACCGACGCCTGTTCGGTGGCCGGGGTGGTGCGGGCGCACGAGGAGGCAGAGCGCCTGGGCCTGCATTTGGTGCTGGGCTCCGAGTTCCGGGTGGAGTTGCCGGGCGGGCGGGCTTTCACGCTGGTGGCGCTGGCGCACAACTTGCCGGGCTGGGGCAATCTGTGCGAATGCATTACCCACGCCCGCATGGCGGCACCCAAGGGACAGTACCGGCTGACCTGGGACGACGTGTCGCAACACTCGCTGGCCGATTGCGAAATTCTGCTGGCCGGGCTGGACGCTTTGACTATGGAGACCGCCTGGGCCGTCTGCCACACGGTGCGCGGCTGGTACGGCGATTCGGTCTGGCTGGCGACGACAAGGGGGCTGGGGGCGGACGACGCGCTGCGCTGGCAGCGCGTGCAACAACTGGCGCAACTCACCGGTCTGCCCCGCGTGGCCACCGGCCATGTGCACCTGCATGTGCGCTCGCGCAAGCCTCTGCACGATGTGCTGACCGCCGTGCGGTTGGGTCTGCCGGTGGCGCAGTGCGGCCGGGGTTTGCAAGCCAATGCGGAACTGCATTTGCGCAGCTGCGCACGGCTGGCGCAGTTGTACCCGCCCGAGTTGCTGGCGGCCACACTGGCGATTGCGGCGCGTTGTACTTTTAGCCTGAAGGAGTTGCGTTACCAGTACCCCATGGAGGCGGTGCTGCCGGGGATGAGCCCGGCCCAGACGTTGCGCCACTACACCGACGAGGGCGCTCGGGTGCGCTACCCGCAGGGCGTGCCCGAGGGGGTGAGCCGACAGATTGAACACGAGTTGGAACTGATTGCCGCGCTGCGCTACGAGATGTACTTTTTGACGGTGCACGATCTGGTGCGCTTTGCGCGGGGGCGTGGCATTTTGTGCCAGGGGCGCGGCTCGGCGGCCAATTCGGCGGTCTGTTACTGCCTGGGGGTGACCGAGGTGAATCCGGCCTTGTCCACGCTGCTGTTTGAGCGCTTTATCAGCCGCGAGCGCGATGAGCCACCCGATATTGATGTGGACTTTGAGCACCAGCGCCGCGAAGAAGTCATCCAGTACATCTACCAGAAGTACGGCCGTGCGCGCGCCGCCATTACCGCCGTGGTGACCCACTACCGCCCGCGCAGCGCGCTGCGCGATGTGGGCCGCGCGCTGGAGATTCCCGAGCCCTTGATTAACGCCATGGCCAAGGAGCACCCCGGCATGTACAGCCGCGAGGTGCTGGTGGAGCGCATGGAGTCGGCCATCGCCCGTGTGCAGGCCGATAGCGCGGATTTCAAACCGCCACCACAGCGCCGCCTGCAACTCTGGCTGAGTCTGGCCTGTGAGTTACAGCGTTTTCCGCGCCACCTGAGCCAGCATGTGGGCGGTTTTGTGCTGACGCAGGGGCCGCTCACGCGCCTGGTGCCGGTGGAAAACGCATCCATGAAAGACCGCAGCGTCATTCAGTGGGACAAGGACGACCTGGACGCCGTGGGCTTGCTGAAGGTGGATGTGCTGGCCTTGGGCATGCTGAGCGCCATCCGCCGCTGCCTGGTGCTGATCGAGCAATGCCGGGGCCGGCCGATGCGCATGCAGGACATTCCGTCCGAAGACCCGGCGGTGTACGCCATGATCAGCCGCGCCGATACCGTGGGCGTGTTCCAGATTGAAAGCCGGGCCCAGATGAGCATGCTGCCGCGCCTGCGGCCGCAAACCTTTTATGACCTGGTGGTGGAGGTGGCCATCGTGCGGCCCGGCCCGATTCAGGGCGGCATGGTGCACCCGTACCTGAAGGCCCGCGCCCATCCCGAGGCGGTGCAGTACGCCAGCCCGGCCCTGCGCGAGGTGCTCAAACGCACCCACGGCGTGCCGATTTTTCAGGAGCAGGTGATGCAGGTGGCCATGGCGGCGGCCGATTTTTCAGCCGGCGAGGCCGACCAGTTGCGCCGCTCCATGGCGGCCTGGAAGCGCAAGGGCGGGGTCAGCAAGTTTTACGACCGGCTGGTGGGTGGGATGCTGAAAAACGGCTACACGCAGGACTACGCCGACCAGTTGTTCCGGCAGATCGAGGGCTTTGGCGAATACGGTTTTCCCGAGAGCCACGCCGCCAGTTTTGCGCTGCTGGTGTACGCCAGTTGCTGGCTCAAGTGGTATGAGCCAGCCTGCTTTCTGGCAGCCATGCTCAACAGCCAACCGCTGGGCTTTTACGGCCCGGCCCAACTGGTGCAGGACGCCCAACGCCACGGCGTGGAGGTGCGGCCGGTGGACGTGCAGCACAGCGCGTGGGACTGCTCATTAGAAGATGTGAGCCCCCACGCTCCCCAACAACCGGTGGTGCGTCTGGGCTTGCGCATGGTTAAGGGGCTGGCGCGGGTGGCGTCGGAGCGTCTGGTGGAGGCGCGCAGGGCCGGGCCCTTTGCCAGCACGCAGGACATGGCCTTGCGCTGTGGCCTGGATGTGGGCGATCTGCGTGCGCTGGCCAGCGCCGATGCGCTGCAGTCGTTAAGCGGCCACCGCCGCCAGCAGGTCTGGGACGCCTCGGCCCTGCGCGCAGCACCGGCCCTGTTGCAAGGCGTGCCGATTGACGAGGCAGACCTGCAACTGCCGGCCGCCGAAGAGGGCGAGGAGGTGGTGTTTGACTATGCGGCGGTCGGCCTGACGCTGCGCAGCCACCCGCTGGCTTTGTTACGCGCACAACTGGCGCCCCGGCGCTTGCTGACCGCCGCGCAAATGCA
>CAKZJN010000381.1 GCA_936943465.1 uncultured Rhodoferax sp. | reverse complement strand
ATCCGCAGCACCACCGCAATCGCCACCAGATTGATCAGGATGGCGGAGCCGCCGTAGCTCATAAGGGGCAGGGTCAGGCCCTTGGTCGGCAGAGCGCCCAGATTCACGCCCATGTTGATAAAGGATTGAAAACCCATCCACAGGCCCACGCCCTGGGCTACCAGCCCGGCGAACACGCGGTCCAGCGCAATCGCCTGACGGCCGATGTACATGATGCGTCGGGTCAGCCACAGGAACATGCAAATCACGGCGATCACACCGACCAGCCCGAATTCCTCACCGATCACGGCCAGCAAGAAGTCGGTATGCGCCTCGGGCAACCAGTGCAGTTTCTCCACGCTGCCACCCAAGCCGACGCCAAAGATTTCACCCCGGCCAATGGCAATCAGCGAATGCGACAACTGGTAGCCCTTGCCCATGGAGTACGCCGGATTCCAGGGATCCAGATAGGCAAAGATCCGGTCCCTCCGCCAGGGACTCAGCGCAATCATGACTGCAAAGGCCACCACCAGAACGGTGGCAATCACGAAGAACATGCGGGCGTTCACGCCACCCAGAAACAGAATGCCCATGGCGATCACAGCAATCACCATGAAGGCACCCATGTCGGGCTCAGCCAGCAGCAGTAAGCCGATCACCGCCACGGCAGCGCCCATGGGTGCCACAGCGCGGAAGAAATGCTCTTTCACTTCCATCTTGCGCACCATGTAATCAGCGGCGTAGAGCACTACCGCGAACTTGGCCAACTCGGAGGGCTGGAAGTTAAGAATGCCCAGCGCAATCCAGCGCCGCGCACCGTTCACGCCCTTACCAATAAAGGGAATCAGCACCGCAATCAGCAGCACCAGCGAAGCAATAAACAGGTAGGGCGCCACCCGTTCCCAGGTCTGCACCGGCACCTGAAACGCCAGCAGCGCCGCCACAAACGCCACGCAAATGGAGACCAAATGGCGCACCAGAAAATGCGTGTGCGCATAGTTGGCAAAGCGGGGGTTGTCGGGCATGGCAATCGATGCCGAATACACCATCACCAGGCCCCACAACAGCAGTGACACGGTGACCCAGACCAGCGGCTGATCAAACCCGCGCACCTGCACCGCACGCGTTGGTGTGGAGAAGGTGCCCCGTCCGCCCAGACGCACCGGCAGCGCAGCCGCAGAGTCCACGCCCCGCGAGAACCAGCCCTTCAGGTTCTGCGCAAAAGCACTCATGCCGTTTGCTCCAGTTCAGTGCCACTATCCAGCGCCAGATTGCGCAGCGCGTCCACAAAGCAGTGGGCGCGGTGCGCGTAGTCCTTGAACATGTCAAAGCTGGCGCAGGCCGGTGACAGCAATACCGCATCGCCGGCATGGGCTGCGCGGTTGCACTGCGCTACCGCATCGTCCATGCTGCCGGCGTCTTGCAGAGGTACACCCGTGTCCGCCAAAGCAGCACGAATCAACGGCGCATCGCGACCGATCAGCACCACGGTGCGCACGTAACGCGCAACCGGTGCCGCCAGTGGCAAAAAGTCCTGCCCCTTGCCTTCGCCACCCAGAATCAGCACCAGCTTGCGCTCTTCGCCCAAACCGCTCAGCGCAGCGGCGGTAGCGCCCACATTGGTGCCCTTGCTGTCGTCAAAAAACTCGACGCCATTCAGAATGCCCACGCTCTCCACGCGGTGCGGTTCGCCCCGGTATTCGCGCAGCCCGAACAGAATGGGCCCCAAGGCGCAGCCTGCCGCCGAGCACAGCGCCAGCGCCGCCAGCGCGTTGCTGGCGTTATGGCGACCGCGAATGCGCAGCGCGTCCGCCGGCATCAGGCGCTGAATATGCA
>CAKZJN010000380.1 GCA_936943465.1 uncultured Rhodoferax sp. | reverse complement strand
GTCAACGGCGGTGCCATTGCACTGGGCCACCCGCTGGCCGCGACCGGCGTGCGCCTGACGCTCACGCTGGCGCGCGAGCTGCAGCGCAGCGGTCTGCGCTACGGCGTGTCCAGTGCCTGCATTGGCGGCGGCCAGGGCATTGCCCTGCTGCTGGAAAACCCCAACGCGGCCTGACCCGATAAGCCCTTACAACCCTGTATCAATACAAAGCACCCATGCACATTCAAGGACAAGCAGCATTAGTCACCGGCGGTGGCTCCGGTCTGGGCGAAGCCACTGCGCGGGAACTCGCGCGTCTGGGCGCCAAAGTCGCCATCCTCGACGTCAATCTGGCGCAGGCCGAAAAGGTGGCGGCCGAGATCCACGGCATGGCCGTCCAGTGCGATGTCACCAACCCGGCCAGCGTCGAAGCGGCCATTGCGCAGGCCGCTGCGGCCCACGGACCGGCGCGCATCCTGATGCAGATCGCCGGCATCGGCAGTGCCAAGCGCGTGGTCGGCAAGGATGGTTCGGCCGCCCCGCTGGAAGACTTCGCCAAGGTCATCAACGTCAATCTGATTGGCACCTACAACGTGGCGCGCCTGTTTGCCGCCGCCTGCGCCAAGCTCGAAGGACAGGAAGACGGCGAGCGCGGGGTCATGGTGTTTACCGCATCGGTGGCCGCGTTTGACGGCCAGGTGGGTCAGCAGGCTTACAGCGCTTCCAAAGCGGGTGTGGTGGGTATGACCCTGCCCATGGCGCGCGACCTGTCGCAGCACGGCATTCGCGTCTGCACCATTGCACCGGGCCTGTTTGCCACGCCGCTGATGAAAACCTTGCCCGAACCGGTGCAGGCATCCTTGGCCGCCAGCATTCCGTTCCCCCAGCGCCTGGGCAAGCCCGAAGAGTTTGCCCAACTGGCAACCCATATCGTCAGCAACGGCCACCTGAATGGCGAAGTCATCCGTTTGGATGGCGCGCTGCGCATGGCCCCCCGTTAACCCTTCAAGAAACCATGACCAAAACCGTTGTGTACGAAGTGGAAGTGATGTTCGGTGACTGCGACCCCGCAGGCATCGTGTTCTTCCCCAACTTTTCCAAGTGGATGGATGCCTCTTCGCTGAACTTCTTTGTGCAATGTGGCGTGCAGCCCTGGCGCGAGCTGGTCAAGACGACCGGCATCATTGGTACCCCGCTCTTGGAGATCAACACCAAGTTCTCGCGCCCGGCCACCTACGGTGAGCGCCTGCAGATTCATACCAGCGTGATCGAGTGGCGCGAAAAGGTGTTCATTCACCGCCACACCGTCAAGCGCGGTGAAGACGTGCTGTGCGAAGGCACCGAGGTGCGTGCCTTCTGCGTGCGCCTGCCAGGCGATGAAGGCCGCATCAAATCCATTCCTGTACCGGCCGACATCAAGGCCCTTTGTAGCTAAGTCCAGCGAAGCCCCGTTTTCCCGTTCCCTTTTTTCTAACCACAACCACCGGAGACCACCATGAAATTTGCTACCAAACTGATTGCCACCGCCGCCGCCTCGCTGGTGTCCGGCCTGGCGCTGGCGGACATCACCATCGGCATAAGCCTTCCCCTGACCGGCCCCGCGTCCGGCTTGGGTATCCCCATGAAGAACCAGATCGCCCTCTGGCCCGAGAAGATCGGTGGCGAGAAGATCAAGGTCATCGTGCTCGACGATGCCACCGACCCCACCAATGGCGTTAAGAATGCCCGCCGCTTCGTGACCGAAGACAAGGTCGATGTGATCGTTGGCTCGGCCGCTACCCCGGTTGGCATTGCCATGGCCGATGTGGCGCTGGAATCGAAAACCGTTCAGTTGGCCGCCACCCCCATCGGCCTGCCCCCCGGCAAGGATGCCTGGAGCTTCCGTATGCCCCAGTCCAATGACGTGATGGCCCATGCCATCGTGCAACACATGAAGAAGCAGGGCGTCAAAACCGTGGGCTTCCTGGGCTACACCGACGCTTACGGTGAGCAGTGGCTCAAGGCGTTCACTGCGGCCGGTGAAAAAGAAGGCATCAAACTGGTTGCCGTGGAGCGTTTTGCCCGCGCCGATACCAGCGTGACCGCCCAGGCACTGAAGCTCACCGCCGCCAACCCCGATGCGATGCTGGTCGTGGCCTCCGGTTCCGGCGCTGCCATGCCCCAACTGGGCATCATCGAGCGCGGCTACAAGGGTAAGTTCTACCAGACCCACGCTGCGGCCACGAAGGACCTGCCCCGCGTAGGGGGCAAGGCGGTCGAGGGCACTTATGTGGTGTCCGGCCCGGTGATTGCGCCTGAGCAACTGCCTGACAGCAACCCCTCCAAGAAACTGGCCATGGACTACATGGTCAAGTACGGCAATGCCTATGGCAAGGACTCGCACAACCAGTT
>CAKZJN010000379.1 GCA_936943465.1 uncultured Rhodoferax sp. | reverse complement strand
AGCGCATCGTCGCTGGCAGCCGCCGGGGCCAATGGCACCCGCACGGCGGTGCTGGAGATGTACCGCTGGTCAGCCGCAACCCCGACCACCTTCCCCTCTGGCAGCAGCACCTACACCTGGGCCACAGGCGCCTTCACAGCGCCCTCGACGCTCAACAGCTGGTCGCTCACGCCCGGCGCCGCCGTGCCAGGGCAGACGCTATGGGGATGCTCAGTCACGTATGCCGACACCGCCACCACAGCCACCACCGCCATCAGCTGGACCACATCCACCGCCTACGCTGTCGGCGCGGCCGGCACCGCCGCCAAAACAGCCATCCTGACCGCTGAGGGCCTGATTTTCAGGGCTGACAGCACCAACACCATCACCGCGCCCGCCACGATCAAGCTGACCGTCGTCAAGCAAAACACCACGGCGGCTGTCAGCTGGTCCACCGCGCCCGCCATGACCTTGTACGACGCTGCCACGGGTGGATCGGCTACCACCACAGGGGACACGGTGTACCTGCGCAAGGCCGATTTCGGAGCGAACGCCAGCGTGGTCATCACCTCGACCTGCGACAGCATCAGCGACGCCGTCACCGTCCTGCGCGTGCGAGATGGCGACCTCACGCCGCTGGTGGCCATGGACAACCCGCTGCATCCCATGCCTTGCGACAGCGCCGGCACGGTCAGCAGCTACACCTTGTCCGGCACAACGCTCACGGTATACGAGGGCGGCACGCAGCGCACTATCACTGCCGTCAGCAAATCCTCTACCGGCATCACCGCCGGAAGCCACAGCATTTCCGGCGGGGTGGCCACGGTCAACAACCATTCGACGATGACGGCGGACAAGGCCACGGTCGAATACACGATCACGTTCACCAAAGGCGACGGCACATCGGGCACAGCCTACGCCACCCAGTCCATTGTCAAACAAAAAGCCGGCGCCACGGGCAGCACCGGCCTGCGCGGCAGCCTCAAGGGCAATGGCGCGCAGTACAGCCTGAGCGTCGCCGCATGGTCAGACGCCAAGGCCAACCGCGTGATCGACAACATGCTGACGGGCGGCACCGGCACCACGGACCTGGCCACAACGACGCATCTGCGCCTGGGTGACACCGTGGTCATGGGCAACGGCACCAACTTCGCCGCCGAGAAGTTCTGGAGTGGCAGCGCCTGGCTGGTTCCCGGGCAGGTGATCGATGGCAATCTGCTGGTCACAGGCACCGTCGCTGCCGACAAGGTCAATGCCCTGGGCTTGCGTGTGGGCACGGGCGGCACGATTGCATCCACGGGCTACCCTGGCTATTCGCTCGACGGTTCCACGCCATCCGCTGCAGGCGCTGACATTGCCGGCGCCCGCTTCGGGCTCAACAGCAGCGGCTATGCCCACGTCGATACGCTGCTGTGTTGGGGCCAGATCTACACCTCGACATTCGGGGCCAAGGCCTCCGTGACCTCCGCCGTGGCCTACGCCGAAAACACCAGCAGCGGGCCCGGCCACATGGGCAAGTCCGCTTCTGGCAACGGGGGACATTTTTTTGGCAACGCCACTAAAGGCCCGATCAAGATCGACCCGCTTGCATCGCTGCCCTCTGACAAAACCGAAGGCCAGCTGTGTTCCATCGGTGGCGTGCTGTATTACTCCAACGGCAGCGTCTGGAAAACCGTCAACCTCACCTGATCCATCATGCCCAACTACAACGAATCCCAGGTATCCGGCACTGCGTGGCAGCGCTGCCACACCGTCACCGTGCGCAACCCGCTGGCCGGCGTGCCCACCATCGAATTTGCCGAAGAGCGCGTCATTGCGATCGATGGCGACGACATCAAACAATGGTGCCAGGGCTGCGGAAAAACCTTTGACATGGCCGGCACCTTCCCCCTGCTGGACCCCGCCACCAACGCCCCCACCGGCGCCACCATGACCCACGCCCAGCTGTACGTCGCGCTTTACAGTTTGTACATGCAGACCGCCGCCGAGCGGGACGCACAGGAGCCCACCCCATGACCAGCTACCCCATCACCATCCACACGCGCGGCACCACCTACAGCCGCGCCGGCCTGTACGCGCTGCCCGCCGGCACCTGGACGGCATCCGCTGTCGTGCGCAAGCCAGACGGCACGCTGATCGAAACGCTGGCCGTCAACTTTGCCGCCCTGAGCGTGCCCGACGCTGCAGGCAACACCCACGCCCTGAGCGTGCTGGCCACCGCCACGCAAACCGCCCTCTGGCCGCTGGCCGCGCTGCTGCAGGACGTGCTGTTTACCGATGCCAGCACCACCCCGGTGATCGTGCCGGCCGTCACCACCATCATCACAGTCAGCGCCCACACCGCACCCATCAATGAGGCCGACAACCCGCTGCAAACCATCAGCCCGGACCTTGCGCCCGTGCTGCGCGGCGAACAAGGCCCCGCGGGCGACGCAGCTGCAGGCGCCGTTACCAGCGTGGCCGGCCGAACGGGCGCTGTCACACTGGCCAAGGGCGATGTGGGCCTGGGCAGCGTGGACAACACGTCTGACGCCAGCAAGCCGGTCAGCACCGCGCAGGCCGCAGCCGACGCCGCCGTGCAAGCCGCCGCCGCAGCAGACGCCACCAGCAAGGCCAACGCCGCAGCCGCTGCAGCCGTCGCCGCACTCGGCACCGCCGCCGCGCTCAACGTCCCCGCCACGGGCGACGCTGCAGCCGGCGAAGTCGTCAAGGGAACGGACAGCCGCCTGAGCGACGCCCGCACGCCCACCGCGCACAATCAGTCCGCCAGCACCATCAGCGACAGCACCGCCACCGGCCGCGCCGTGCTGACCGCGCTTGACGCCGCAGCAGCCCGCACCGCCATCGGGGCCGGCACCAGCAGCTTTGATGGCGCCTACGCCAGCCTGTCGGGCAAACCCACGCTGGGCACTGCCGCCGCCACCGCCAGCACCGACTACACCCCCGCCGCGCACGTCGGGGCAGGCGGCACCGCGCACGCCAACGCCGTGGCAGCCGGTGCGGCCGGCTTCATGACCGGCGCGGATAAATCCAAGCTGGACGGCATCGCCGCAGGTGCCACAGTGGCCCCCACGACCACCGACGCACTGACCGAAGGCAGCACCAACCTCTACAGCACCGCCGCACGCATCCGCGCCACCGTGTTGACCGGCCTCAGCACCGCAGCGGGGACCGTAGTCGCCGCCACGCATACGGTATTGGAGGCCATCGGTTTTCTGCAAAAGCAGGTGTCGGACAACACCACCGCGATTGCAGGCAAGCAAGCCACACTGGTCAGTGCAACGAACATCAAGACGATCAACGGAAACACGCTGCTGGGTTCGGGTGATCTGACGGTCAGCGGTGGAGGCGGCACGCCCGGCGGCTCCACCACGCAGGTGCAGTACAACAACGCGGGGGCTTTTGCGGGCAGCGGCAATTTAGTCTACGACGGAGCGGCATCCCTTGACGTCGGATCAGGATCCACTACGTCGCAAGGTGTTCGCATCGGCAATGCCGGGCTCTCTGGCTGGAGTGGCATCGGCACTGCTGGTTCCGCGCAGTCCGCCGGAAGTACGACGGGGGTGCACTGGACAGCAGGGCGGCTGCTGCTTTCAACAACATCGGGATCGATTGAATTTTATCACTCCGGGAGTTGTTATTACAAAGCAGACGCCAGCGGGTTTTGTCCAGAGAGCAGCACATATCTGGGTAAACCCACTGCACGGTGGGTCGGCCACTTTAAAAGCATCAATATTTTGTTGACCTCCAAGACTGCCGACTACACCAGCACATCCAACGACGGCACATTGACTTTTGACGCATCCGGTGCCGCACGTACTTGCACCCTAGAGACCGCAGTGGGTGCAGCCGGGCGCATCAAGGTAATCGTCAAAACCGACAGCAGCGCCAACACCGTCACGATCGACCCCAATGCCACTGAGACGATCAACGGCGCATCAACGCTGGTGCTGTCTTCGCAATGGGATCGCGCAGTCATCCAGTCGGATGGCACCAACTGGATCAGGATCGCATGATGACACCGCAACTCTATCTCAAGCTGCAGGCGCAGATTGCGCGCCAAACCCCTGAAGCCGAGGCTCTGGAAGCGCAATCCGCTGCCTTGCAACCCGCTATTGACAGCGCGCAAGCGTGGCTCGATAGCTGTCAAGCCTCACACGACGCAGCACAAGCCGCGCTGACAGAAGCGCAAGCCGTCGAAGGTGCAGACACGACCGCGCAGCAGGATGCAGTAAGCGCAGCGTCCACCACGCTCGAATCCGCGAAGACTGACCTCGCCAAAGCCAAGGCCCCGCAAGACGATGCAATGGCGCACGCAAAGCAGATCAGGGCCGCAATGGCACAGTGCCAGGAGGCACTGGATGATGGTGGGCTGACGCTGACCGAGCAGGAGGCCGCGGAATACGCGCTTACGCAAGACCGGGCCACAGTGTGGGCGCGCATCAAGTGGCACCGCGACATGTGCAAATCCGAAGGCGTTAAAGTGGGTGACAAGTGGTTCCACAGCGACGCCGACAGCCGCATTCAGCAGCTCGCGCTCGTCATGATAGGCGCCAACGTGCCGCCGGTTGCGTGGAAAACGATGGACGGCACCTTTATCACGATGTCTCAGGCGCTGGCCGGGCAGATTTTCCAAGCCACCGCCGCGCGCGACATGGCCGTGTTCGCAGCAGCCGAGCAGCACCGAGCCGCCGTCAACGCCAGCGCCGACCCGCTGGCCTACTCATTCACGGCGACCGGCTGGCCTGCGGGCTACGTCGGCTGAACATCATGCTGCTGGCGTCCTACCACTCCACGCGGCCAGGCTGGCAAGGCATCGCCAACCGGTTGATCCGCTGGCGCCTACATGGCCTCTACTCGCACAACGAGATTGTGTTCGAGCCGGGCGATGGTGTAGACGCCTACATGCCCGATGGCACCTGCCAGCCAGACAGCAATGGCGCGCTGTGGTGCGTATCCAGCGTCGCCGCCGAGCGCCTGCCCGCGTGGTCCAAACGACGCGCTGGCCGGGTGGGCGGCGTGCGCTTCAAGCGCATCGCAATCGACCCCGCCCGCTGGCACGTCTGGCCGCTGCACACCGACCCCAAAGCCGCTGCGCTGATCGCGCGCAGGTACGAGGGTTCAATGTACGACTGGCAGCTGATCGCGGGATTCCTGTCGTGGCTGATCCCCAACAAGGCCAGCCGCTGGACCTGCTCGGAATTCTGCGCGCACCTGGCCGGCCTTTACCAGGCCGAGCGCTTTGACACCTGCAGCCTGCACATCGTCGCCGCGTGGGCCTACACCAACCCGCCCGGTCCACGGGCATGACACCAGACCCCACCATGCCACCTGATGACGCCGCCTTCGCAGTCCTCGCCCACAAGGTCGATTCCATGCACGCCGATTTTGGCGAGATGCGCGCCGTCCTGCGCGACTTGACCAACGCGATCAACAAGCTGGCGCTGGTGGAAGAGCGGCAGACGCAATTCGCGATCGCGCAAGAGCGCGCGTTCAAAGTGCTGGAAAAAGTGGAGTCCAAGCTGGACGCACTCGACACCCGCGTCGGCTCGCTCGAATCTGCCGAGCCGCTCCAAAAGCAGACCAGCGCATGGGTCATGGCCGCCGTGTGGGCCGCTGCCGGGCTGGTCATGGTGTTTATCGCAAAAAAGCTGGGGATCGCATGACACAAGATTCACGCAGTCCGCGCACCGCCATCGCCGGACTGGTGCTGGCGGCCACCACGCTGGTGGGCTTGGGACTGTCTGAGAGCTACACCGACAAAGCCGTCATCCCGGTGCCCGGCGATGTGCCGACTCGCGGATTTGGCACCACGCGCAACGCAGACGGGTCGCCGGTCCGTATGGGCGACACGACCACGCCGCCCCGTGCCCTTGTCGATCTGCTGCGCGACGCCAGCAAGTTCGCGCGCGCGGTGAAGCGCTGCGCCCCGGTGCCCATGTACCCGCATGAATTTTCGGCATTCGTGCAGCTCACGTACAACATCGGAGAGTCGGCCTTCTGCGGCTCGACCCTGGCCAAGAAGCTCAACGACCGCGACTACGCCGGCGCCTGCCGCGAAATTTTGCGCTGGGACCGAGCCGGTGGGCGCGTAGTGCGCGGCCTGACGCTACGCCGAAAACGCGAATTCACAGAGTGCATCGGGGAGGGCGCATGACCCCCAAACCACCACGCCCGCGCACCATCCGCACCCAGCGCCAGTCCGACCAGCGCCGCCTGCACCAGCAGCGTCAGACCCGTGACGCACTGGAGAGCCGCTACAGCCGGGCAGAGTATCCAGAGCCAGAGCCTGCCGGGCGGTACCGGCCATGATCTACACCCACGCCGCAGCCGCCTTGCTTGCCGCCTCCATTGCCGCAACGGGCGCATGGCAGGTGCAAAACTGGCGCTTTGACGCGCGCGAGCTGGCCCGCGTGCAGGCACAAGCCGAAGCCACCCAGCAGGCCGCGCGCACCGCCAATGCTGCCGCCGCCGCGCACGAACAGGACAAAACCCATGCAGCCCAAAAAACCCGCGTCATCCGCCAGATCGTTGAAAAGATCGTGGAACGCCCCGTGTACGCTGGCGTTTGTTTTGATAGCGACGGGCTGCGCGCACTCGCCACCGCCATCAAGCCCGGAGACCCTACCGCCCAGCCTGGCGACGCCGTGCCCTGATCCGCCCATGCCTGAGGACGGCACTGGCCGCGCTGTGCTGCGCTGGGCGATTGATGTGGTGGCGCTGTACCGCGAGTGCCAGAGCCGGCATGGGCGGCTAGTCGAGGCGTGGCAGAAATAAATTTCGCAACCATGCAAAAAAAGCTTGATGTTTACGCCAAGACGTATATAATCAAGGCATGCACTTAAAAGAGTGCACCGCCCCGGCGGCACCGGGAATCCTGACAGGAGCACATCATGACAACCATTTACCACATTGACATCACTGCCGGCGTCATCACTTTTGACCATGCGCCGGCCCCCCGTGTCGCCAACGAATACCACGCTCCAAACGCAAAGCAATATTTCGCCTCGCGCGGCAAAGAAAAGCCTGAGCCAGTTGCTGTTCGCGGGTGGCCGTTCACGAAAATCTACATGACCCACGGAACTGAGGAAAACGGTCAGGCAGTTGCCTGGGCTTGATCCCACCCTGCTGCCCAGCATGCTGGGTAGTGGAGTGCGATCCGCACCACCGGCCGGGCGGAACCTGGCACTGAAAGGTAAATCATGAAGCTCTATATCTACTCTGTCTCCGACATGCATCACATCGCAACAGTCAGCGGCGACACCAACTCCGCATGTGAGCGCGCCGCATCCGCTGCTTACGACCTCAACGACGAGTACGCTACGACCTACACGCCAGCCTTTGGCTCTGTTGATGGCATTTTGGAAAACGAAAATGCAGAGCAAATCACGGCCTGACGACACCATCGTCATCCGAGCATCGGCAGGCACAAAAGCCCGCTGGGTACGCCAAGCGGGCGGAATGAAACTATCTGATTGGGTGGTCCAGCAGGTAGACCGTCCCGCGAACAAAACCACGCCCGCACCGTGCCCAAAATGTTGGTCTGTAGTGCTGGTCGCAGATGGACAATTTTGGCAATGTGCTCAATGTGGACTTGTAGCATGACCCCCAAGCAATTCGCCGCACTTGCCAGGCTGACCCGAAGCCCGGCCGGCCCCGCGCAGAACGCCGCGCGTATGGTGCTGTGCAACCAGATGCGGCCCGCAGATGCAGCCCGGGCCACTGGCGCTGCGCCTGCGTCCGTGTCCAACGCCGTCACGCGCCTGCGCGCTGCAATGGAACTGGCGCGGGTGGCTGCTGGGTAGTGAGTGACGCGGCTGATGCGCATCGTTGAGAGGCGTGCCGCGTCTGTGGGTTGATGGCGCCCGGGAACCCCCAGACCGACGCACAGAGCATGAAGCCCGCTTTGGCGCTTGACCATCAAGCAAGCGCAGACTATTTGCCGAAGTACGTCCGCAGTGTGCGCAATGCCCCGCCTTACTCCGGTTACGCCAGTTTGCGACTGGCGGCTTCTGCGCTTGCTTGATGATCCTCGTCTTTCCGGGGCGCCAGCATTGTATTTCGTGCGCCATGTCCCGGCAATGTCCCGGTTTGAAATACAGCGTTGATTTTCAACGGGTTTTTGGTGCCCCCGACAGGAATCGAACCCGTTAATGCCTTAATTCGGCATAGTTCAGCATATTCACTGTGCAATCCATCACTCTAAGGGCTATGCCGAACTATGCCGATTTATGAGTTTATGTCCCGGTTTATGTCCCGGTTTTCCCAGCGGCTTGACCGGAAAGGAAGGCGTCCAGCTTGCGCCGCTCTGCGCCATCATCTGCGCCTGCGATCCACTTGCTGTAGACCCTGTAAAACATTTCCGCACTGTGCCCGAGCTGCTGCGCGGCCCATGCGGGGGTGATACCGGCGTGCAGGCAGAGCGTGGCAAACGTGTGGCGGGTCTGGCGCGCGTCGCGGTAGCGGATGCCAGACAGCTTCAGCGCAGGTTTCCACCATGCATCCAGCGGCCCGTCAGTCCCCGCGCAGGCCGCGCCATCGGGGCACAGGAATACGTGCTGGCCTGCCACTTGCGTCACGGCGCGCTGGCGCTCAATGGCTGCGCGTGCGCGGCTGGTCAGCTCGACCGTCCTGACGTGACTGGTCTTGGTGCCCTTGTCCTGACTACGCGTGCGGGCCTTGTCCACCGTGACCGTCCCCGACCTCAGATCCACCTGAGCCCAGCGCAGCGCAATCTGTTCGGACGGACGAAGGCCGGAAAAGAACGCGAATTCGTAGAACGTGCGCGCCTGCGAGTCTTTCATCTTGCCCAGCACAATCTCCACTTCTTCCATGGTCAGCGGGTCCGGCCCCGGCTTCTGGTGCCTGCGCATTTCGATTTGATCGTGCAGCGGTTCGCGCAGCAGTTTGGCCCGGTGAGCATATTCCAGCACCTGCGAAAGCAAGGACGCTAAATTATTGAAGGTCTTGCCGTTGGCAGGCATGACCGCCAGCAGCGCCATCAATGCGCGGTAGTCCAGATCAGCCATGCGCTTTTCGCGCCAGGCGTCGAAGTGGTAGCTGCCGAGCGCCTGGGTGTAATTGTGCAGCGTGCTATGGGCGATGGACGGCTTTTTGACGGCCAGCCACTCCCGGATGACCTGCGCAAAGGTCAGGCTGGCCGCGTCGGTGCGGGCGCGTGGAGAGGCCGGGAAGTAGTCGGCCAGCGCGAAGTTTCCGCGCTCGATCTTTCCCAATATTTCCACGCGCAGCCGCTCGGCATACCGGATGTTGTTGGGCGTGGGCTCCAATTCCAGCCGTTCGCGCCCGAATCCCTGCGCCCTGAGATCAATCTGCAGGTGGGCATCCCGGATGATTACGCCGCTTGCGCGTTTTGCTGTGGACATGACTGGTTCGCTGCTTTGCGCCGGCCTCGTTGGCTGGCGGTGCTGGGGCGCTGGTCGATAAGGCGATACAGCGCGTCCAAATCAACCAGTTTACGCCCGTCGAACCACTTCCATACCGGGCCTTCCGGCCAGCAACCGCCCGTGCCTGTGCGTTCATGGAAGTACAGCGCCGTGAAGCCCGTTTCGCTTGCTGCTTTATCGATTGTTACCCAGCGTGTCATTCGCTTGCTCCAAATACGGGCAGCGGCGCCCAATGTGTCCAGTGACCGGGGTCGCCTCCGAGCGCGCCCAGGGTGGCGACACCAGCGACGCGGTTGATCAGCAGCAGCTTGACGCCGCGCTGGGTAGCGGCGTCAATCGGCCGCCAGTGATATTGCGAGTCAACCACCGCCAAGCCGGTGGAGTCCGGGGTGGTCGCTTGATGCGGCGTGCTCATGGCGTGTGCCCTCCTTAATCGGTTGATACTTGTTCGGCGGTAATTTGCCGTTGATGACTGCGCAAGGTCCGCATCGCATTAGCACAGCCATAAGCGGCTTGTGTGGCGCATTGCAAGATTTACAGTAGTCTTGCGCTTTAGTCATGGCGCGTCCTTGATGCCGTGGAAGCGCTCAACCGCATCAATCAGCCATGCCTCGCGCTCCATGTCTGTGATGAGCCCATCGTCATCTCGCGCATTGATGGCTGATTCAATCAGCGCCTTTCGGTGCTCTCTCGGAATCGGCTTGCGCTCTGGCTGCGCTGCCGCGACCTCAAGCCCGCGCTTGATCGTCTCGCGCAGATCTTTCAATGCCTTCAGGTGCTCTCGCTGGTGATCGTTGTCAGCGTCACACTGCAGCTCTGTGTAAGCATCGGCGTATTCAATCGCCGCGTCTTCAATGGCTCGCGCCCAATCAATTTTGAATTCAGCCACCATAGACTCCATTCCATCCTCTGATGAGATTTGCGCATTCCTGCGCGCCTACTTTTGCCCCATGACGCCGGCCACTGTCGCAAATCTTTGCCCACTCAATGCAGAGTCTCGAGTGCCGTTCTTCAGCGTCTCGCTCTGATGCCATCCAGCCACCGTATGCGGCATCTGTCGTTCTGACTGAGTAGCCTCCCTCGTCATTTTTTCGCGTGTCCCAGCCTTGCTCATGCGCCCACTTTTCAAAGCGTAGTTGAGTCGTCATAAGAGCGGCTCCCCCATCCATGTCGGGCTCTCGCGCTCATGGATCGCATTCATTGCCTCGCGGTATGCGCCCAGGGTCTTGATGGCCGTGTCCCACCACTTCCCTGAGTAATCGGCCAGCACGCACTCTAGATCGAGTGCCAGCTTGTGGGCGTACTGCTCGGCTATCAAGTTCATGTCATGCGCTGTCTGATCAAGCATCACAGATCGGGCCAAAGATTCACATGTAGTGCAATGCTTCGTTGCTGGCTGTGGCCCTGCTGCGAGCGCAGCACGGATGCGCGCTATTTCTGGTGTATCGGTCATTCCGTCACCCCTTCCGGCAACGCCACCGCATGGATTGCGCACACGTCGCGCGTTTCGTTTTCGCTGGGGTCGGGTTGCGCGGTCATGTTTGCGGCTCCAGTAATCTCTGTAAATCGGCTGTACCCAGGCCCCGCGACGACTGGATCATGGTGTCCAGCTCGGCTGCTGCAATGGCGAGGCGCATCTCGGTGCAATCAGGGATCAGCCGGTCAACAGCCAGCAGGCCGGACTGAATTGCTGCACGGTGCACGTCCAGCGGGTCACCGCGCTCGCGCAGGTCGCCCAGCGCGTTGCCCATGCCTTGCAGGATGCGGATGTCGGGTGCGTCGGTGGCCATACCGCCTGCGATGGCGGCATGCATCACGATCCACAGCAGGCGCCCGGCGTTGTTGAGGGTGTCGGCTGCGTTGTCGCCTGCCCATGTATGCAGCCCGGCGGCCAGGCGCAGCGCCTGCAAGTCGCGCTGGATGGATTGGCGCAACACCGAGACCGTTACCGGATTGATGCGGCCACGATTGCGGTCCACCTGCGGCCTGTCGTGCTGCGCGGCCCGACGTTGCGCGCGGTTCATTTCAGCGGCTCCTGCACGCCGGGCTGCTGCATCAACATCTTCACGGCCTGCGCCAGCGCAGGCCAGTCAGTGTCGTAGTCCAGGCAGATTTTTCCGGCGTATTCGGGGTCGCCAGAGCCGTCCTGGCTGATCACTACAAATGGCCCGGCGGCATCGTCGGCCACCTCTACAAACAGGGTCCCCTCTCCAAATACCGGGCTGGTGCCAGGTGCGTGGATGGCAATCTGCGTGATGGTCAATAGGCGCGGAATCGGCTTCATGCTCTGGCTCCTAGTCCTGAAAATACCCCGCCCGCGTGGTGCGAGGTGTCGCGGTTTCGCAGGCGACGAATCAGCGTGATTGAGACGCCACGCAGAGCGGCTTCATCAGCGCAAGTCGTGGCGGCCGACAGTACGGCGGGCAGGTCGGCTGCTGCAATCTTGCCGTAGCGTGCCCGCTTGGTCGCCGTCATCTTGGCCACCAGGATTGCCTTTGCGCTACCCGTATTCACGATCTTTGACATCCCGTGCATGTGCTGCTTGAGGCTCAGGCGCTGGGCATGTGCATGGGCCACGCAGCGGGGATTTCCGCAAATGTGGCCCCACAGGCCCATTGGTGCGCGTCCGGCCTCTTCGGCCAGCGCCATCGGGTCACCGGCCAGCAGCGCAACCAACCGGCGCACGCTGCACATGCGGCCGTTGTGCGAAACATTGGGGATGCCCTGCGTATTGGTGTAACCCGTCCATATCAGGCAGTCGGCGTCTTCACGCAGTCGCGGGGCCAGGGTCGCCATGGTGTGCTGGATCTGCTTCTTCATGCGGCCTCCAGATAGCCCAGGTCGCGCATCGCCGCGCGCCGGTTTTGTGCGGCCCAGCGCAGCAGCGTGGCGTGCCAGTCGGGCCGGTGGCGCTGGGTGCGGGCTTGTGCCAGGTACACCCGGGCCATGTAAATCGCGTCCACGCCGAGGTTGCTGCGTTTGCGTGGTTTGGTCACAGCAACCCCTCCCGCACCGCGCGCGGCTCCACCAGCCGGCTGCCGATCCGGCTGGGAAGCCGAAACGCGTCCATCGCGCCGTGCCGTCCCTGGTAAGGCTTCAGCTCTGCGCCGGAGTACGCGCCCCGGCTGGTGGCATTGGTCACCGTGACCGAGGGCGTTACCACCGCGCGGCTGGTCAGCTTGCGGGCGGTCATGCGGCCACCCCGGCGCGCACCGTGCGCATCACCCCGAGCCACACGCCCACCGGCATCGTCCAGACGCCGGTTGACATGGCAATGTGGCGCTCCAGCTGGGCGCCTTTGCTGTCCTCCCAGCCGTCCATGAGGGCCACGCCGTCGCAGGCCAGCAGCATCGGGATGTCGGCGCGCATGTGCTGACTCCAGGGTGCGTCCTTTGGCAACCCGTTGTCGGCCGGGCTGACCACGTCAAAGCCCGCAGCGCGCAGCTTGGCGGCTGTGGCCGCAAAAGCCGGGTAATTGAAATCAGGCAATCCCGTCATGGGGCAGGCGAGGTAGATCTTCATTCCGTCACCTCGCCCAGCTTGCGTGCGTAGTGCAGCGCTTTGTCCGCATCGTCCAGGGCGCCGTCTTTGTGCCCTGCACGCATCGAATACTTGATGATGTTTCCCTTCAAAAACCCCCGGAATTCTTCAGGCGACAGCACCGCCTGCATCACGGCCCAGGGTTGCATGGGCATGTCTTTGTAATGGCTGCCGCCGACTTGTACGGAATCGGCGCCGGTGTTGTTTTGGCTGGGTGACTTGAGCATGTTTAGTCCTGTATTGATAGCAGCTAATGACCATTCGACACTGGGCTTATGCCAACTTGGCGGACAAATAACCCGCCAGCATGCCTAGCACGACCAAGGCGGCCAGCACGCACGCCCACCTCAGAAAAAAAAGGCCGATCGCATCCGTGCGGCTGTTGGTGTTGCGGCTTGCGGGCTTGGGACCAGAAGGCGTGGTGCTCTGGGGGTCGGTGCCGTCGCTGTTGGCCGTGCGCAGCGTGGCGCAGGCATCGCGGCAGGTGTAGGGCGTGGGGCATAGCTGGCGGCCCTGGGCGCAGTGGTAGCTCTGGCAGGTCATGCGGGCACGACCTTGCTCACGTACCCGCCGGACAGCGTGCGCACCCGCTCTGTGGTGCTTGGCTTGGGGATGACAAAGCCCGCATGCTCCGGCCGGGTAGCCAGAATCTTGGCCGCCTTCGCGCCAGGCTGCTTTGCGAGGTGCGGCATGGTGCCGCCTTCGTGGCCAAAGGCTTTGTGACTGGTGCGCCCGCCCAGGTTTCGCGGTGGTGCGCTGGGCTGGATGCCGGCATTCAGCGGGCGCGGGTCCATGCCGGCTGTGCGCCAGTTGAATGGCGTGTGCAGGCTCTTGATGACGGCCGTTCCGGGCCAGGTCTTCGGGCAGGTCTTGGCGGTGCTCATGCGGTGGGCTCCTGGGGTGGGGTGGTGGGCTGGCTGGTGGACGAAGGCCAGGAAGTTGAAATTTTCTGGGCCAGACATGAGGTAAGCGAGATGGATGCAGCCGTGGTGGCGTAATGAGAGATGGGTAACGCAGTCTCCAATTCAGCAGCTTCGCAAAGCCCAAAGGACGATGAGCACCCGGACCCCTCATCCAGAACCCGGAACATGTCGTACTTCGTTCCGCCCCGCTGGGTCTTGCTCCACTCCACGACCTGCCGCACGTTGCCGCGCTCATAAGCGCCGTCGTTGGTGCCTGGAGATGCAAAAAACGTCGCGCTCGAACGCTGGCTGGCTTGCCCGCAAATAAACTCCCACTCTGCGATGCGCTCGATGTGCTGAGGAAAACGCTTGCTGATATTCAGGATTTCGTCCTTGCCGGAATTGATGCAAGGCATGCATCCGACTCGGTTTGCGCCCATCATGTAAAGCGGGTTCGGCTTCAGCCCAGCGGCCCGGTGCGCGTCAAACACATCCAGGGCCGTCCACCGCAGAATTGGACGGTAGGTGTAGAGCCCCCCCCCCGTTGACCTCGAACGACTTGACGCAGGCGCCGCTGCCTTGAAGCCTTGTGCGGCGCGAGTGACTTTCGTCAAGACGGATGCCCTGCCAGCTCCAGACAGCGCCATGCTGCTCGATCAGCTCCAGTGCGTACTCCACAAGCGGCTCGGTCTTCAGGTATTGCGTGCAAAACTGCGCGCGGCGTGAAGGGAAGCGGCCTTTAATGATGCACAGATCGAGGTATGGGTTTCCGGTTGGGCCCGTGTCGAAGACCGCCAGGGCTCTGGAAACGACATCATCCGGGACGCCCTTCAACGGCCACTTTGCCCTGATGTACTCGCGCTTGCGCGCCCACCAAGCGCTGAAATCCTGCTTGATACTGTGGATGTGGACGCCGGTTGCCTGCTCTAAGTAGGCGACATATTCGTAGACGGCCTCGTGCTCATTTCCCGTATCAGCAAAAACCCCCATCACGGCGTCATGCCCATGCTGCTCCAGCGCCATTGCCAGTGTTGCGGTGCTGTCTTTCCCGCCACTCACGCTTACAAGATGCTTCATTCTGCTTGTGGGCATTACCGCCCCCCTGACGCCACCGCAACCGCCACGCGGCCCCGGTGGTCGGTGCAGACCAGCGTGCCGTCGTCGCTCCACCTGTAGCCGGCGTTGCCGTGCGTCTTGGCGCAAAGCTGGGCGGC
>CAKZJN010000378.1 GCA_936943465.1 uncultured Rhodoferax sp. | reverse complement strand
GTGAAGTCGAGCATGCTGGTGGCCAACGCCTGGCATGCGCGCTCGGACGCTGCCTCGTCGCTGGTGGTCAGCATCGGGCTGATTGGCAATTTGCTGGGTTACCCGCTGCTCGACCCGATTGCGGCGCTGATCGTCGGCTTTATGGTGGGCAAGATGGGTTGGAACTTTGGCTGGGACGCCCTGCACGACTTGATGGATCGGGGCCTGGACGAAGCCGAAGTGCAGGCCATTCGCGAGACGCTGACTTCGGCACCGGGCGTTATGGGCGTGCACGACGTGCGCACCCGCAAGATGGGCGATATGGTGGTGGTCGATGCCCACATCGAGGTAGACGCCACCCTGACCGTGGAAGCCGGACACAACATTGCGGTGGCCGCGCGCCAGGCGGTGATGCAACGCCACCGCGTGCTCGACTTGATGACCCACGTGGACCCGGCCTTTCGGCCCGACGCAGACCACGCCCACTGAATCCCCGGCCAGCCCACACCGGCCGCTCGTATCCAACGAAGGAAGCAAACTCCGTCACTTGCAAGAAATTCTATATTTCGAGTATCATTGAAATATGGAATCAACCGATGTTGTCAAAGCCCTTGCGGCGCTGGCCCAAGCTTCCCGGCTGGAAGTCTTTCGGGCCTTGGTAGTGGCTGGCGAAGCCGGCCTGACGCCGGGCGCCCTGTCTGAAAGCCTGGGTGTGGCGGCCAATACGCTGTCGTTTCACCTGAAAGAGCTGGTGCATGCCGACCTGATCACCCAGGAGCGCAATGGCCGCAACCTGATTTACCGCGCCCAGTTTGACCACATGAATGCCGTGCTGGCTTACCTGACCCAAAACTGCTGCCAGGGTCAGGCTTGCCTGACCGACGCCGCGCCCGCTTGCCCCTGCTAACCCGAAGAATCACCCATGTCCTCTGTTTCACACCCCATCAACGTATTGTTTTTGTGCACCCACAACTCCGCCCGCAGCATCCTGGCCGAAGCGTTGTTGAATGCCATCGGCCAAGGGCGCTTTCGCGCGTTTTCAGCCGGTAGCAGCCCGCGTGAGAACCAACGACCCAACCCGCTGGGGCTGCAGGTCTTGGAGCATGCTGGCATTTCAACCGTGGGCTTGAGCAGCAAAAGTTGGGACGCCTTTGCCGGGCCTGAAGCGCCGCAGATGCATCTGATCATCACGGTCTGTGACAACGCGGCGGGCGAAGTCTGTCCGGTGTGGCCCGGCCACCCGGCCACGGCGCATTGGAGCTACCCCGACCCCTC
>CAKZJN010000377.1 GCA_936943465.1 uncultured Rhodoferax sp. | reverse complement strand
GGAATGAGCTTTTCAGGGAAGTGGTACGGACCGTAGTTGTTGGAGCAGTTGGTGGTGAGCACCGGCAACCCGTAGGTGTGGTGGTAGGCGCGCACCAAATGGTCGCTGGCGGCCTTGCTGGCCGAATACGGGCTGTTGGGCTCGTAGCGGTTGGTTTCCGAAAAGGCCGGGTCGGTTTTGGACAGCGAGCCATAAACCTCATCGGTGGATACATGCAAAAAACGGAAAGCGGACTTGGCGTCTGCATCCAATCCGCCCCAATAGCTGCGAACGGCTTCGAGCAGGTTGAAGGTACCCACGATATTGGTCTGGATGAATTCACCTGGGCCCAGAATAGAACGGTCCACATGGCTTTCCGCCGCAAAATTCAGCACAGCGCGCGGCTTGTGGGTGGCAAGCAGTCCGGCCACCAAGGCTGCTTCACCAATGTCTCCTTGCACAAAGATGTGGCGCGAATCAGATGCCACCGAGGCCAGGTTTTCCAAGTTGCCGGCGTAGGTGAGTTTGTCCAGATTGACCACTGCCTCACCAGTCGCTGCCAGCCAGTCCAGGCAGAAGTTGCTGCCGATAAATCCGGCGCCGCCGGTTACCAAAATGGTCATGGATTGCTTCCTTAAATCAAGCCTGTTCGTCGGTGGGCGCATAGGCGTCTATGCGTCTTGCACCAAACATACCGGGCCACCGAATATTGTGGCATGGGAAAACCTATGCTTTTGGAGCTCAGTTTGCCCCTTGCAGATACCGGATCGGTCAGGGAAGTGTCAGTGGCTCTCACGCATGTAAACCATGGGAGAGCGGGCGCCGAAGATGCCAAAGCTTGCGCGTGCGCAAGGCAACGCAATCTTGTTCGAAACTGAAGGTGGGAATACAGGGGAATTTGGTCGGGGTGAGAGGATTCGAACCTCCGATCTCTTCGTCCCGAACGAAGCGCCTTACCGGACTAGGCCACACCCCGCGGTGTGTGAAACAACCAGAAAAGAATCAGTGATTCCGTTCCAGTAATTGGGTCGCCAATTGTATCAAACAGTCGGTGTGTGCCCCGCCGGGCAGGCGCTCGGCTGCTGCGACTGCGCGCAACGCTTCTTGGCGAGCGGCATCGCGGGCAACATCCAGGGCGCCGGTGCTGCGGACAATTTGCACCACCTGCTCCAGCGCATCCAGATCACCGTTTTCAATGGCATGGCGGATGACTGCCGCTTGGGTTTCGTCACCGCGCTGCATGGCGGCGATGAGCGGCAGCGTTGCTTTGCCTTCGCGCAAGTCGTCGCCAACGCTTTTGCCCATGACGGCAGCATCCCCCGCGTAATCCAGCACGTCGTCAATCACCTGAAAGGCGGTGCCGAGGGCTTGGCCATATTCGGCGCAGGCTTCTTCCTGTTCCGGTGTTGCGCCGGCCAGAATCGCGCCGACGCGGGCGCTGGCTTCGAATAGTTTGGCGGTCTTCGAGCGAATCACATGCAGGTAACCGGCTTCGTCGAGCCCGGCGTTGTGCATGTTCATAAGTTGCATGACCTCGCCCTCGGCAATGACGTTGGTCGCATCGGCCAGCACCTGCATGATGCGCATGCTGTGCGCGTCCACCATCATCTGGAAAGCGCGTGAGTACAGAAAGTCTCCCACCAGTACGCTGGCGGGGTTGCCAAAGTTGGCGTTGGCGGTGGGCCGTCCCCGGCGCAAGGCTGAGTCGTCGACCACGTCGTCATGCAGCAGCGTGGCGGTGTGAATAAATTCCACAACCGCAGCCAGATTAAAGCGCTGTGCATCCTGGCACCCCAGAGCGCCGCAGCAAAGCAAGAGCAGCGAAGGGCGTAAACGCTTTCCACCGGCACTGATGATGTACTGGGCGACGCTTCCCACCAGGGGAACGCCAGAACTCAAGCGCTGCACGATCACAGCGTCGACCTGACGCATGTCTGCATCGATGATGGAAAGCACGGAGGGTGTGCCGCTGGTTGGGACTTGCAAAGCGTTGGGCCGGTTGGTTGTGGGAGGGATTATAGAAAGCTGCACCCCCCAAAAAATGCCAAATCCATCAAAGTTTGATCAATTTTGTGTTTGGGGCTATAATCATGGGCTCTGGGGAAATCCGTCCCTGGAGTCTAGATAAAGAGGTCAACATGTACGCGGTCATAAAAACCGGTGGCAAGCAATATCGCGTTGCTGCTGGCGAAAAAATTAAAGTAGAACAGATTGCTGCGGACGTAGGCCAAGAGATCGTGATCGACCAGGTTCTGGCTGTCGGAAACGGCACCGAGCTGAAGGTTGGCACTCCCTTGGTGTCCGGCGCAACAGTTACCGTCACGGTAATTGCACATGGCAAGCACGACAAAGTGCGCATTTTCAAGATGCGTCGTCGTAAGCACTATCAGAAACGTCAAGGGCACCGCCAGCAGTTCACTGAGCTGCAAATCGGCGCGATTGCAGCATAAGGAGCAAGAGTCATGGCACAGAAAAAAGGCGGCGGCTCAACGCGAAACGGGCGCGATTCCAAGCCCAAAATGCTCGGCGTGAAATCCTATGGTGGTGAAGCCATCAGCGCGGGTTCCATCATTGTTCGCCAGCGTGGCACCAAGTTCCACCCCGGTACCAATGTTGGTATTGGCAAGGACCACACGCTGTTTGCACTGGTTGACGGCACCGTGTCGTTTGCCGTGAAGGGTGCTCTGAACAAGCACACCGTGAGCGTGACTGCAGCGTAAACTGCTAACCAAGCTCCCCCAAGAACCCTGCGCCCAAAGCGCGGGGTTTTTGTTTTATAACGTGAGTGTCCCACCATGAAGTTCGTAGACGAAGCCTATATTGATATCTCTGCCGGAGACGGCGGGGCGGGGTGCGTCTCGTTCCGTCATGAAAAATACAAAGAATTCGGTGGCCCCAATGGTGGCGACGGTGGGCGTGGTGGTCACGTTTTTGCCGTAGCCGACCCGAATCTCAATACGCTGGTGGATTACCGCTTTGCACGTCGCTACGACGCCAAGCGCGGCGAACATGGCATGGGATCCGACATGTTTGGGGCTGCCGGCGATGACATCACGCTCAAGATGCCGGTGGGCACGATCATCACCGACGCCGAAACCGGTGAAGTCCTGTTTGAGTTGCTGGTTCCTGGTGAAGTAATCACGATTGCCAAGGGCGGTGACGGCGGTTTTGGCAATTTGCGTTTCAAGAGCGCCATTAACCGGGCTCCGCGCCAGAAGACGCCGGGCTGGCCCGGCGAGAAGCGCAACCTCAAACTGGAACTGAAGGTGCTGGCCGATGTGGGCCTGCTGGGCATGCCCAACGCGGGCAAGTCCACCTTCATCACCGCGGTTTCCAACGCCCGCCCGCGCATTGCGGACTATCCGTTCACCACGTTGCACCCGAACCTGGGTGTCGTGCGCGTGGGCCCTGAGCAGAGTTTTGTGGTGGCGGATTTGCCGGGTCTGATTGAAGGTGCGGCCGAAGGTGCGGGGCTTGGGCACCAGTTCCTGCGCCACCTGCAGCGTACCCGGCTGCTGTTACATGTGGTGGATGTTGCGCCTTTTGATGAAGGCGTGGATACCGTCAAGCAGGCCAAGGCCATCGTCAACGAACTCAAAAAGTACGACGAAAATCTGTACAAGAAGCCGCGTTGGCTGGTGCTCAACAAGGTGGATATGCTGCCCGCCGATGAGCGCGAGGCGCGCATCAAGGACTTCATTAAACGCTTCAAGTTCAAGGGCCCGGTTTTTGAAATTTCGGCGCTGACCCGTGAAGGCTGTGAGCCGCTGATTAAGGAAATCTACAAGCACGTCAAGGCGCAACAAGTGGCAGAGTTGCCGCATGTGGAAGTCGACCCGCGCTTTACCACGGGCACGGATGGCCCCGTGGAGGCCTGAGCGCCTCATCACTCAAATATTGCGCTAAGGCCTGCCGAAGACCCGTCAACCAGAATGAATAAAAAGCTCCCCACTTCTGTCTTGCGCAAGGCCAAGCGCGTAGTGATCAAAGTTGGCTCCAGTCTGGTAACCAATGAAGGCCGAGGGCTG
>CAKZJN010000376.1 GCA_936943465.1 uncultured Rhodoferax sp. | reverse complement strand
CAGCGTCAGCGAAGCCAGCCTTGACCAAAGCGCTGGTGCAGCCAACCCCAGCGGAAACGCCTAAAGAGTTGCCCCAGGAAGCAGCCAAGGATCCGGCAAAAGAAGCCCCTGCCAAGCCATCCAAACCCCACAGCAAAGCAGATAAGCCCGCAAAGTCGCTTCCCACCGAGGCCAAGGCTTCTGGCAAACCGCGGCTGAGACTGGACCCGGTCGAAACCTTGACCGAGCGCGTGAAGAGCCTCGAGGCCACCACCACCCAGGGCGTGGCCCAGGATGAGATGGCTCGTGAAGCACAGCGGATGCAACAGTTGCAAACGGATTTGCGCACCCTGCTCGATCAGGCGGTCAAGAACGAAGCCAGCCTCGCAGCCATGCGTGAACGCCTGGAAAAAGCGGAAGCTGAGCGCGTTCCGGTGGTCGTGGTTTACGGCCTGGTTGCGTTGGTCGGACTTTGCATCGCCGCACTGGCATTCCTCTGGACGCGGCGCCGGCCAGTGCGGTAAGCCAATCAAACGGAGCGCGCCTCGAAGGCGTATCCCATCGCATCACTTCTTTTGCTACTGAATGAACCGGTGGTGCGCTAGAAATGCACAGTTAGCGGACCAGCCCACGGGTATGTCGCACTCGTGAAGTCGGTCGCTTCTACAAAACTCACACATCGCGTTTCGACAGAAAATCAAGCTTTCCATCGGATGATCCAGGCCCTTCACGATGGAAACTGAGACAGCAAACAAGCCCGAAATGCTTTCGTGCTTTGGCCCAAGTGCTTTGAGTTCCCTGCGAACGGCCCATAGCAGCTCGTCCAGATTTTTCCGGTCCCATTGCGACATGGAGATGTCTCCAAAAGCGCAATGCCCCTTGCACAAACCATGAACATGCGATGTGCACAGCTTAGGGCTTGCACACAATGTGCGCAATAGGACAGATTTCCCGGCCTCTCCGTCCAGCCGCCACTGAACCGTGTGACGTATCCCGCTGACTGAGTGAGCGTCCCGTTGCGGCGGTGCAGTTGATCTATCGCAATTAGGCAAAGTGAACCCGTGCAACTACATTGACTTTGCGCAACCTGAACCCGCTCATCACGCGCATCTTTGTTGATGCAGCGTAAGACCCTAAGCGCGTGATGTCGCTATAGGATGCCTGAGTGGATCGGAAATCTATGGGCTTGCCATTTAAGAAATGGCACCCTGCAAGGAATTTCATTCTGCCAAGAAGAAAGGACTTAGCTCCTTGCGAAGCTAAGTCCTTGATTCAATTGGTCGGTGTGAAAGGATTCGAACCTTCGACCCCTTGCACCCCATGCAAGTGCGCTACCAGGCTGCGCCACACACCGATCGAGCCTTGAATTATAGCCCGAAAATGGAGGCGCTTTTAGTCCGCCATCGCCAACAAATCGCGAATTTCAAAGAGTTCACGGCGCAACTGAATCAGGGGCATGCCCTGCTCCGTCGGATCCGCCGCAAGCTCTGAATCCAGGTCGTCCAACTCTTCGCCATCAACCTCCAGGTCGTCCACGCCGTCGAGCATGACCTCGCCATTGCGCTTCTTGTCGCGTTCGGTTTGCAGCAGCTCCTGCATCTTGTTGCGCGCACCGCTGATGGTGAAACCCTGGTCGTACAACAAATCACGGATACGGCGAATCATCAGCACTTCGTGGTGCTGGTAATAGCGGCGGTTTCCCCTGCGCTTCATGGGCCGGAGCTGCGTGAACTCCTGCTCCCAATAGCGGAGCACATGGGGTTTTACGCCGCACAAATCGCCCACCTCACCGATGGTGAAATAGCGTTTTGCGGGAATGGGGGGGAGAGTTTTCTCCATTGAAATCAATGCTGTACAGACCAAAGCAGAGAGGTTACTCTAAGTTTGGTCTGGGTGCAAAGGGCAAACAGCAAGCCTTGCAAATATTTGCTACAAAAGGCTCAGGCCGAGACAGTCGGCTTGCTATCTTCCTGAATTTGCTCTTTAAGTTTGTGGCTGGCGTGAAAGGTCACAACGCGGCGTGCCTGGATTGGAATGGCCTCGCCGGTGCGAGGGTTGCGCCCAGGCCGCGGTGCTTTGGTTCGGATCTGAAAGTTTCCAAAGCCCGAAATTTTGACGTCGGTTCCGTCCACCAGGCTGGCCGAAATGAGGTCGAAGAAAGCGTCAATCATGTCCTTGGATTCACGCTTGTTCAATCCAATTTGCTCGAACAGCAAGTCGGCCAGTTGCGCCTTGGTCAGGGCGGGGGTTTCCAGGCTTTCAACGGAGAAATCCATGGTGTCTCGCTTATTTTGGTAGGTGGCCGAGTTTACGCACGCAAGCGTGCACCCAGCGACTGTGTCAACTGTTGCACCACTGCCTTCACAGCCGCTTCGATTTGTTCCTCGGTGAGGCTGGCCTCGTCGCTGTTGAGGGTCAAGCGGACGGCCAAACTGCGGTCGGTAGCACCTTCAACGGCCACAGCATCCTTGGCCAGCTTGGGGCGGTACACATCAAACAACTGCGCATCCCGCAGCAAGCCATTCGTGGGAGCTGACCAGATCGCTTGCATCAATGCGGCGTGGGTAACTGCGTCTGCCACCACCACGGCCACATCGCGCTGCACGGCCTGAATCTTTGCGACCGGCTGGAAAGCCGGAACGCGCCGTGCCAACACGGGGGCCAGCGCCAGTTCAAACATCACCGGCGCCGTGGGCAATTCGTAGGACTGACGCCATTTGGGATGCAGTTCACCCACATGACCAATCAACTGGCCATCGAGCCAAACCGAAGCGCAGCGGCCAGGGTGCATGGCGGGGTGACTGTCAGGCTTGAATTCGACTCTCAAAGGGGCCAGCAGTTGTTCCACATCGCCCTTGACGCTGAAAAAGTCGACCGGAGCATCGTTAACCGACCACTGCAGAGGCTCGGCGCTGCCGCTGGCCAGACCGGCCACACGCATCGGCTGATCAAATCCTTCGACCGTGGTGTCGGTGCTCTTGACCGTTGCGTCACGCAAAAAGACACGACCGGTTTCAAACACGCGCACCCGCGCTGCCTTGCGGGCCTGGTTGAACTTGAGCACCTGCAACAAGGAGCCAATCAAAGACGAACGCATCACGCTCATCTGGCTGGCAATCGGGTTGAGCAGCTTGATGGGGTTGGGGTTGCCCGCCAGTTCGTGTTCCCAGCGCTCTTCCACAAAGCTGAAGTTGATGGTTTCCTGATAGCCCAACGCAGCCAACGCATGGCGCACGGCAAAGGAACTGCGCTGTGCTTCCGGACGAATGCGCGCGGTAATGGGTGCTTGCGGCGGCGTGTGCGGCAGGTTGTTGTAACCCACCATGCGCGCAACCTCTTCAATCAGGTCTTCTTCAATCTGCAAGTCAAAGCGGTAAGACGGCGGCGTCACGGTGATCACTCCGTCCGACTCGGTAAGTGACAGGCCAAGGCGATTCAGCGCGTCCACGCACTGCTGCGCCGAGAGCGGCATGCCAATGATCTTGGCAGCGCGAGCCACCCGCAGGCTCACCGGCTTGGTCGACGGCATGGGCGCGCGCTGGTCATCGATGGGGCCGCAAGTGGTCTCTGCAGTTCCACAAATATCCAGAATCAGTTGGGTGATGCGCTCGATGTGCTCCACCGTCAACTCCGGGTCCACACCGCGCTCAAAGCGGTGACCGGCATCGGTCGAGAAGTTGAAGCGGCGCGAACGGCCGGCAATCGACTTGGGCCACCAGAAAGCGGCCTCCACATAGACGTGGCGCGTGCCATCGGAAACGGCGGTGGCATCACCACCCATGATGCCGGCAAGCGATTCGACCTGCACCGCGTCAGCAATCACGCCGACCTTGTCATCCACGGTCACAGTGTTGCCATTGAGCAGCTTGAGCTGTTCGCCCGCCTTGCCCCAACGCACGTCGAGCCCACCCTGAATTTTTTCCAGGTCAAAAATGTGGGTCGGACGGCCCAGCTCAAACATCACGTAGTTGGAAATGTCCACCAGCGCGGTCACGCTGCGTTGGCCGCAACGTGCCAACCGGTCCACCATCCATTGCGGTGTCTTGGCCTGGGTATTGAGGTTGCGAATGACACGGCCGGAGAAACGGCCGCACAAATCGGGAGCACTAATCTGCACCGCCACGCGGTCCTGATTGCCCACGGCAACGGCAGGAAATGCCGGGCTCAGCAGCGGCGCACCGGTCAGGGCCGACACTTCGCGCGCCACGCCATACACACTCAGGCAATGCGCCAGATTGGGTGTGAGCTTGAGTGTGAACAGCGTGTCGTCCAGATTAAGGTGGTCACGGATGTTCTGGCCCAGCGGCGCATCGGCGGCCAGTTCCAACAGACCACCGTGGTCTTCTGACAGCTTGAGTTCGCGGGCCGAACACAACATGCCCTGGCTCTCAACGCCACGCAGTTTGCCGACCTTGATCAGAAAGGGTTTGCCATCGTCACCCGGCGGCAACTCGGCACCAACCAAGGCGCAAGGCACGCGAATGCCGACTCGGGCATTGGGCGCACCGCAAACAATGTTCAGCAGCTCGGGCTGGCCCACGTCCACCTTGCAAACGCGCAGGCGATCGGCATTGGGGTGTTGCTCGGCTTCCTTGATCTCGCCCACCACGATATGGGTAAACGGCGGTGCCACCGGCTGGAGTTCTTCAACCTCCAAGCCCGCCATGGTCAATGTCTCGGCAAGCTCCGCCGTGCCCATCGCAGGGTTGCAAAAAGTGCGTAGCCAGGATTCAGAAAATTGCATAAAAAAATCTCAACCAAATTCAAAAGATGTCACGCCAAAACTGCCTCCCACCAGGAACACCACGGAACCGGCTTTGCCGGGCCGTCGGTGTTGTCCCCCCTTGGGGGGAAGCCGCAAAGCGGCTCAGGGGGGCTTAATTGAACTGCGACAGGAATCGCACGTCACCGTCAAAGAACAGACGCAAATCGTTCACGCCATAGCGCAACATGGTCAAACGGTCCGGGCCCATGCCAAACGCAAAACCAATAAATTTCTCAGGGTCCAGGCCCATGTTGCGGATCACATTGGGGTGCACCTGACCGGAGCCCGCCACCTCGAGCCAACGACCGGCCAGCGGGCCGCTTTGGAACTGGATGTCGATCTCGGCGCTCGGCTCCGTGAACGGGAAGAAACTGGGGCGGAAGCGCAACACCAGATCGTCGCTTTCAAAGAAAGTACGGCAGAAATCGGTAAAGACAAACTTCAAATCCTTGAAGCTCACGTTCTCGCCCACCCACAGGCCTTCGCACTGGTGGAACATGGGGGAATGGGTTGCGTCACTGTCCACACGGTAGGTGCGTCCGGGGGCAATCACGCGAATCTCGGGCATGTCACCGGCATACAAGCCATCGGTTGCGCCGACCGATGCGCGGTGCTGCTTGACGTGTTGCACGGCATAGCGAATCTGCATCGGGCTGGTGTGGGTGCGCAGCAAGTTGGGTGCCGTCTCCGAGCCGCCTTCTACATAGAAGGTGTCGTGCATGGAGCGCGCCGGGTGGTCTTCCGGCGTGTTGAGCGCTGTGAAGTTAAACCAGTCGGACTCGATCTCGGGGCCCTGGGCCACATCGAAACCCATCGAGCCAAAGATCGCTTCAATGCGCTCCAACGTCAGCGAAACGGGGTGCAAACCACCCTGCCCGCGCTGGCGGCCCGGCAGGGTCACATCCAGGGCTTCGGCCTTGAGTTGGGCGTCGAGTTCTGCATCGGCGAGAGCCTGGCGTCGGGCCGTCAGGGCAGCTTCAATCGCCTGCTTGGCCACATTGATGGCAGCGCCACGCGCCTTTTTCTCATCCACGCTCAGGGCGGCCATGCCCTTCATCAGTTCGGTGATCTTTCCGGCTTTGCCCAGGTACTGGGCCTTGGCGTTTTCCAGATCAGCGGGGGTTGCAGCTTGTGCAAACGCGCTCTGCGCGGATTCGACGATGGCGTTCAACTCGGTCATACGGTCTTGGGTGAAATTCGGTTCAATTGAAAAAGGGCTAGTGCCTGAAAAGCTCTAGCCCTTACTTCGTGCGCAAGGCGTTTAACGCGCCCTGCTCGTGAATCAAGCAGCCAGCTTGGCCTTGACCTGCTCCACGATGCTTGCAAAAGCAGCCATGTCATGAATAGCGATATCGGACAGAACCTTGCGGTCGATCTCGATGTTGGCCTTCTTCAGTCCATTGGCGAATTGGCTGTATGTCATGCCGCACTGACGCGCAGCAGCATTGATACGGGCAATCCACAACTGACGGAAGACACGCTTCTTGGTACGACGGTCACGGTAGGCATATTGCCCAGCCTTCATTACCGCTTCTTTGGCGATACGGAAGACATTACCGCGGCGACCACGGAAACCTTTTGCAAGGGCCAGAACTTTTTTGTGGCGGGCGCGAGCCGTTACACCACGTTTGACGCGAGGCATGTGTTACTCCTTGTTCGTCGTTAATTAAATACCACGGCCGGGCAACATCTGAGCCATGTGACCCATATTGGTCTCATGCACTCCGACAGCTCCGCGCAGATGGCGTTTATTTTTGGTGGTCTTCTTGGTCAGAATGTGACGCTTGAAGGCTTGGCCGCGCTTAACGGTTCCACCGGGACGAACGCGAAAGCGTTTCTTCGCCGCGCTCTTGGTCTTCATTTTGGGCATATTAATGCTCCTTCTATCTTGTGCTCGTGAGGCGTCTGGAAACGGTTTCCAGCCTTGTTGGCCCCGAGCCACTTTTGCGGTGAATGAAACATCCACCGCGATGGCAGCAAGTGTTTCCACTCGCCACCTTTGTGGGGCAAAACGCCCCACGCAATCCAACCGGTGACCAGACCGGCTGAAAAAACTAGCTTGTTGCTTCTACGACGGGCTTAGGCGAACCGCCGGCCTTTTTACGACCTGGAGCAATCATCATGATCATCTGGCGGCCTTCCAACTTAGGGAACTGCTCCACGATGATCGAATCACCCAGCTCGTCGCGCATACGCTGCAACAACGCCAAACCAATTTCCTGGTGCGTGATTTCACGCCCACGGAAACGCAAGGTAATCTTGCACTTGTCACCATCATCCAAAAAGCGCCGGATATTGCGCAGTTTGATGTTGTAGTCGCCATCGTCGGTACCAGGCCGGAACTTGATTTCCTTGACCTCGATAACCTTCTGCTTGGACTTCGCTTCCGCAGCCTTCTTCTGTTCCTGGTA
>CAKZJN010000375.1 GCA_936943465.1 uncultured Rhodoferax sp. | reverse complement strand
CTTTGTTTGCTTCACCGTGATCAGCGAAGCCTTGAATTATGACACAGTTTTTAAGTCCTGGTCAAGTTTCTTGAAAAATTTTTTAATCAACTCTTTTTCGAAACTTTCTTCGCCGTGATCAGCGAAGCCCTCGACTATAGCACAGCTTTTTTGATTTTCCAAGCTACTCCAACTTTTTTGCATTTACACAAGTTGGACTGCGATGGGTCGAGAGTCTACACGCGGTATCGATCCGTACCGGCGCTAAGGCGTGTCAGCAGTGCTGGCGCTATGGAAGTCAGAGGGAGCACTTCATCCGCGGCGCCATGAACGATTGCTTCTCTGGGCATGCCAAAGACAACGCAACTCGCTTCGTCTTGCACATAGTTGTAGCTTCCAGCATCGCGCATCTCTTTCATTGCCTTAGCACCGTCGTTGCCCATACCGGTCAGCATGATGCCAAATGCATTGCGACCCACCACACGGGCGGCCGACTTGAACAGCACCTCCACAGAAGGCTTATGGCGGTTCACCGGCTCACCGTCTTCCACGACGCAAACGTAGTTGGCACCACTGCGGTCGATGCGGAACTGCTTCCCACCGGGCGCAATGTAGGCGTGACCAGGCAGGATTCGCTCCCCGTGGACGGCTTCCTTTACGGATATCTGGCACAAACCGTCCAGGCGCGCTGCAAAACTGGTTGTGAATCCGGGTGGCATATGCTGCGTGATCACGATGCCAGGCGAGTCGGCGGGCATGCGAACCAGCACTTCCTTGATCGCTTCGGTTCCCCCGGTCGACGCTCCAATGCACACCAGTTTTTCGGTCGAAATACGGCCGATAGACGGGTTATGGGGTGTTGAAGGTGCTGAACTTGGCGATTGCGCACTGGCGGCTACTGGCACCACACTGCGGCGTACGTGCGCTTGTGCCGCCACGCGGACCTTGTCCACAATGTGGTCGGCTAACTCCTTAATGCCATCCACCAAACCGATGCGCGGTTTCGCGACGAAGTCGACCGCACCCAATTCAAGCGCACGCATGGTGACATCGGCACCTCGCTCGGTCAGGGTGGAGATCATCACAACAGGCATCGGACGCAAGCGCATCAGACGCCCCAGAAATTCAATGCCGTCCATTTTTGGCATTTCGATGTCCAAAGTGATGACATCGGGATCGAGTTCGCGAATCATTTCGCGAGCAATCAGGGGGTCGTTGGCAGCCCCCACACAGACCATGTCCGACTGGCGGTTAATGATTTCCGACAACAGACTGCGGACCAATGCGGAGTCGTCCACCACGACGACACGTATCTTCTTAATCAAACAACATCCTCAAAACAAGTCGACCGAGCCACCTGCATTGGACTTTGCCACTGTCACGGCATTGCCTCGTCGCTCTTCCACGGCCAGTGTTTCCGGATGCGAGTGTGCCAATCGCTTCACCAGGGCTTTGCCCGTTACCGGGAAAAAGCACACTTTGCGTGGGTGAATATCCAGAACGTCCTGGGAAACAATTGGGATTCGCTCGGTCGCCAGATAGTCTTGCACAAACTGGGTATTTCGCTCTCCCACGTTCATGGTGGTGAAGCCGGCCATCACCTGCGCGCCACCAAAAACTTTGGCTTGCATGGTTTCCCGACGCGCTCCGAGCTTTAGCATCTCGTTGATCAACAACTCCATGGCGAACGAACCGTAGCGACCCGAACCATCCCCGGTATCCCCGTCGGGCAACATAAAGTGGTTCATCCCACCCACGCGCGAACGCCCGTCCCAGATACACGCGGCGATACAGGACCCCAGCACGGTCATGACCACAATGTCTTCATTGGATACAAAGTATTCGCCGGGCAGGACCTTAACCGCGTC
>CAKZJN010000374.1 GCA_936943465.1 uncultured Rhodoferax sp. | reverse complement strand
GAAATCCCTAGGCCGAAGTTGTTCCATATGAGAACAACTCGCACCGATCGAACGATCCACAACGCAGCGCAATGGGCCAGCGTAATCGGCAGCATTGCCCTGCGTGAGACATGCCACAGACTGCGGATAATTCAGGAATTGGGTGTGCGATGCGATGCCAGCCGCATCGCGTATGGAAACTGAGCCCCCTTTCCACCGCAACGCCCAGCGTCTTTTGCAGCAGCAGTCACCATGAAGCCAGGCCTTGTTACATATGCCCCACACGCTCCTCGCCTATTCGACCACGGACGGTCAAACACTTCGGATTTGCGCCCGCATGCAAGCCGCACTCGAAGCCGCTGGACACACGGTCACGGTCACCGAAATCACGGATGGGTTGCACTGCGACCTGCAGCCCTTCGACACCGTGGTCATTGGCGCAAGCATCAGGTATGGCAAACATCGACCCGCCGTGCTTCGGTTCATCGCGTCACACCAGCATGCACTAGAGGCCAAGCCAAGCGCGTTTTTCTCCGTCAATGTCGTCGCCAGGAAACCCGGCAAGGACCGTGCGGACACCAATCCCTATGTCCGGACGCTTCTGCGAAAGACCGCCTGGAAACCAACGCTCGTGGGCGTCTTCGCCGGCAAGATCGACTACCCGCGCTACGGTGCTTTCGATCGGCAAGTCATCCGGCTCATCATGTGGCTCACCCACGGGCCAACCGACCCTTTGGGCACCACCGAATTCACCAACTGGCAAGCCGTGGACGCCTTCGCCGCCCAAGTCGAAGTCCTGCACAAATGAGGTGTATTGCGCGTTCACTTTGCACCGAAGGATCCACCGGATTACCCTGGCAAAGTGCCCCCATCCGGAAATTCGGGGCGTGAATTCAGAGCGACGGAGAACGACCTTTTCGCCCTTCTCGCTCAGCTAGTATTGGTCCATCCAACCGAGGAAAGTTACGCCGCAATGCAAGCCACTTCTAAACATCTCAATGATTTCGAATGGGAGAGTTGGCCCGCCGATCAGGTCGCCGTTCGCGGAAAAGCGCAGTGGAAGGAACTGCTTGGCAGCGGCTCTGGATGCCAGAACGATATGACGATGGGCGTTGTGCGCCTCAGAAAAGGGGAATCCCTCGAACCCCATCGCCATGCGCAGCCAGAGACTTATTACACCCTGTCAGGGCGCGGGACGGTCACCATCGAAGATGTGGTGCACAGCGTCGAGCCGGGAAGACTGCTGTTCATTCCTGGCAACGCACGCCATCAGATCAATAACGTGGAAGATGAAGAATTGATGATCCTGTATGCGTTTGCGATCAGTGACTTCAGCAAGATTCAATACCACTTCTAGTCTGCCCCGGAAGCCGCGGCATCCTGGCTAAAGGGCATATAGGCCCTCCATGTCCACATTGCGAGGCCACCCATGCGGGGCCTCGACATATTTTCCGCTATGCGGCGCAAGCTTGATTTGCATCAGTAATGCCTGATTCAGGTGGAATAAAGTGACTCCAGGGAGCGCTTTTGGGAGATCCCGCCATGGACACTTTAATCAAGCCGTTTCGTGAAGCACTGGAGTCACTGGATCGCGTCCAGGCCGAGAGCCTGTTCCAGCGCGCACTTGGGCAACACACACCGTTAGAAGCCGTGGAGCAAGTGGTGGTGCCCGCGTTAGAGCAGATTGGCACTGCCTGGCACGAGGGGAGTGTGGCCCTATCGCAGGTTTATATGAGCGGCCGTTTTTGCGAAGCGCTGGTTGACCGGGTGCTGCCTCCCAGCGACCCGGACCGCAAACACCAGCCTCGATCAGCCATCGTTGTTCTGAGTGATTACCACGACCTTGGCAAGCGCATTGTGTATTCCGTGATGCGTGCCAGTGGCTTTGAGATCTTTGACTACGGGCGTATGGATGTGGATGCGCTGGTCGAGCGGGTCATGACCGATCGCCTGCGTGTACTGCTGATCTCTGTCTTGATACTGCCTTCGGCGCTGAAGGTGAAAGAGGTTTGCGCCCAGCTCAAAGCCCGGGGCGCCGACGTGAAGGTGGTGGTTGGGGGGGCGCCATTTCTGTTTGACGACCAGTTGTGGAATGAAGTGGGCGCCGATGCCATGGGCCAAAGCGCATCGGATGCGGTTGCCATCGTGGAACGCTGGATGGGAGAAATGCAATGAACACCCCCACCATGAACAGCATGCAACGCACATTGACGGCGCTGGGTCAGAAAGAGCCGGACCAGGTGCCTCTTTTTTTGCTGACCACACTCCACGGCGCCAAGGAGCTCAACCTGACGATTGAAGACTACTTCTCACGCGCTGAACACGTGGTGGAAGGGCAGATGCGACTGCGCCAGAAGTATCGGAGCGATTGCCTGTATGCATTCTTCCATGCCTCCATAGAAACCGAGGCCTGGGGGGGAACCACCATTTTTCTGCCCGACGGACCTCCCCTGTGTGGCGCACCGGTCATTCAGCGGCCCCAGGACATTGACACGCTTCAAGTCCCCCAGGTCGTGACTTGCGCGCCCCTGGCAAAAGTGCTCGCCACCATTCGCGCATTGAAGCAGCGGGTGGGCGACACGGTGCCGATTGTGGGAGTGGCGATTTCGCCTTTTTCACTGCCCGTGATGCAGATGGGATTTCATGCCTACCTGGAGCTCATCTATGAGCAGCCAGAGCGCTTTGAAATATTGATGCGGGCCAACGAAGCGTTTACGGTTGCTTGGGCCAATGCCCAACTCGAAGCAGGCGCTACTGCCATTTGCTATTTCGATCCGGTGGCATCCAGCACGATCGTGCCGCGGGAACTCTACCAACGCACGGGCATGCGGGTCGCGCAACGCACCATATCGCAAATCAAGGGGCCGACCGCAACCCACCTGGCCTCTGGCCGCGGCCTGGGCCTTGCTGAGGACATCATGTCCACGGGCACGGCCGTGATTGGCGTTAGCGCACAAGAAGATCTGGCGCAGTGGAAGCAGATCGCTGCAGGTCGCATCAATTTGCTGGGCAATCTGAACGGCGTGGAAATGCGCCGCTGGACCCCGCAGCAGGCGCAAGACCATGTGAAGACGGCCATCGCCAAGGCAGCACGCGGCGGGGGCTTTATCCTGGGCGATAACCATGGCGAAATTCCATGGCAAGTCAGCGAGGAGGTGTTACTGGCCATCGGTGATGCGGTTCAACGCTGGGGGCGTTATCCATTAAGTTGGGTTGCGGATGAACATGCAACTGAACCCGCCTGAAAGGGAGCCAGGGGCACGACTCTGCATCTTGAGCTGCGCTGGCTTTCATGCTGAGTTGCAAGCCTGTGTAGACGCGGAAGGATGGCCCGACGTCTCCTGTGTTGCATTGCCGGCGCGCTGTGGCAGGCCGGCACTGACATGGGACGAGATCGGCACCGTGATCCCCGAAGACTGCACGCAACTGGTCTTGCTGGGACGCGCCTGCCATGCTGGCTTGGGCCAGCCCCCTGCGCATTTCCCTCCGGTGCGCGTGCTGACGCAAGAGCAATGCTTTTACCTCATTGCCGGCCCCACACAGGTGGACAAGGCCATTGCGGACGGCAGCTACCTGATGTCGCCGGCTTGGCTGCAAGACTGGCGGCGGCATTTGGAAAAGATGGGCTTTTCAGCGGATTTGGCCAGCGGATTTTTTCAGGACTTTTCCAAAGAACTGCTGCTGCTGGACACCGGCCTGGACCCGCAAAGCGCCACGCATCTTCAAGCAATGTCGGCGGCACTCGGCCTTCCCGGAAAGGCCATCGCAGTGGGCCTGGACCATACCCGATCCTTTCTGCGAAACCTGGTGCTGGAATGGAGACTGGCGGAGGCTGAGCAAAGCGCCCATGAGCGCCAGCGTCAGCATGCCAAGGCTTTGGCAGACCATGTCACGGCCCTCGACCTCTTGGGTCAATTGACCCGGCAGCGGCAAGAAGCCGAGGTTCTGTCAGGAATAGAAGACCTGTTTCGCATGCTATTTGCACCGACGGTGTACCGCTATTTTGCCAATGCCGAAGCAGCATCCCCCGAGTTGCCCGGCGAGGTAAGGCAATGGTTACAGACCATGGAAACG
>CAKZJN010000373.1 GCA_936943465.1 uncultured Rhodoferax sp. | reverse complement strand
ATGCTGCCCTACCCCAGCGGCAAGCTGCACATGGGCCACGTGCGCAACTACACCATCAACGACATGCTCACGCGCTACCTGCGCATGAACGGCCACAACGTCCTGATGCCTATGGGTTGGGATGCCTTTGGTCTGCCCGCCGAGAACGCGGCGCTCAAAAACAAGGTGCCGCCGGCCAAGTGGACCTACGAGAACATCGCCTATATGAAGGGCCAGATGCAGGCCATGGGACTGGCCATCGACTGGAGCCGCGAGGTCGCCACCTGCGACCCGAGCTACTACCGCTGGAATCAGTGGCTGTTTTTGAAGATGCTGGAAAAAGGCATTGCCTACCGCAAGACCCAGATCGTCAACTGGGACCCGGTGGACCAGACTGTGCTGGCCAACGAACAGGTGATTGACGGCAAGGGCTGGCGCACCGGTGCCACCGTGGAAAAACGTGAGATCCCCGGCTACTACCTGAAGATCACCGACTACGCGCAGGAGTTGCTCGACCATGTGCAAATGGGCAACGACAAGGCCACGCTCAATGGCTGGCCGGACCGCGTGCGCCTGATGCAGGAAAACTGGATCGGCAAGAGCGAGGGCGTGCGTTTTGCGTTCACCCATGACATCCAGGGTGCCGACGGAAAAGCGATTGGCGATGGCCGTATGTACGTGTTCACCACGCGTGCTGACACCATCATGGGCGTGACCTTTTGTGCCGTGGCACCCGAGCACCCGCTGGCCGTGCACGCCGCCCAAAGCAACCCCAAGCTGGCTGCCTTTATTGAAGAATGCAAGGCGGGAGGCACCACCGAGGCGGAACTCGCGCTGAAGGAAAAGCTCGGCATGCCCACCGGCCTGCAGGTGCTGCATCCGCTCACGCACCGCCATGTGGATGTGTGGGTGGGCAACTATGTGTTGATGGGCTATGGCGACGGCGCTGTGATGGGCGTGCCCGCGCACGACGAACGTGACTTTGCGTTTGCCAAGAAGTACGGCATCCCGATCCACGATGTGGTGCACATTGACGGCCTGACCTACGACCACGACCATTGGCAAGAGTGGTACGGCGACAAGCAGCGTGGCGTGACGGTGAACAGTGATGTGTTCAGCGGCCTGTCCTGCAAAGAAGCGGTCGATGCGGTAGCCAAAGCGCTGCACGCCAAGGGCCTGGGCGAAAAGAAAACCACCTGGCGCCTGCGCGACTGGGGCGTGAGCCGCCAGCGTTACTGGGGCACTCCGATTCCGATCATCCATTGCGAAGAACACGGCGCGGTGCCGGTGCCGGAAAAAGACCTGCCGGTGGTGCTGCCGCAAGACTGTGTGCCCGATGGTTCGGGCAACCCCTTGCACAAGCACGAAGGCTTCCACGCTGGTGTGGTCTGCCCGGTCTGCGGCAAGCCCGCGCGCCGCGAGACCGACACCATGGATACCTTTGTCGACAGCTCCTGGTATTTCATGCGCTATTGCGACCCGCGTAACATCGACAAGATGGTGGCGGGGGGCACCGACTACTGGATGGCCGATCAAGCCAAAGCCACCGGTGGCAGTGGCATGGACCAGTACATCGGCGGCATTGAGCACGCCATTCTGCACCTGCTGTACGCGCGCTTCTGGACCAAGGTGATGCGCGACCTGGGTCTGGTCAAGGTGGATGAACCTTTCACCAAGCTGTTGACGCAGGGCATGGTGCTGAACCACATCTACTCGCGTCGCACCGAAAAGGGCGGCAAAGATTACTTCTGGCCGCATGACGTGGAGCATGTGCTGGACGA
>CAKZJN010000372.1 GCA_936943465.1 uncultured Rhodoferax sp. | reverse complement strand
CCCGAGAGCGAGGTGCTGCAAACCATCAGCCAGCGCCTCAAAGCCAGTTTTGACCCGCAGGGCATCTTCAATCCCGGACTCACCCCCGATGCAAACCAAACTCGCGCCTGAGTACCAGAACACGCCCGACGGACTGGCCGCCGAGGCCATTCTGCGCAAGTGCGTGCATTGCGGCTTCTGCACCGCGACTTGCCCGACTTACCAGTTGCTGGGTGACGAGCTCGACGGCCCACGCGGACGCATTTACCTGATGAAACAGGTGCTCGAAGGCGAGCAGCCCACGCGCGCCACGCAGATGCACTTGGACCGCTGCCTGACCTGCCGCAACTGCGAAAGCACCTGTCCCAGTGGCGTGGACTACGGCCATCTGGTGGATATCGGGCGCAAGCTGGTGGACGCCAAGGTGCCCCGCCCAACCGGCGAAAAGGCGGTGCGCTGGTTGCTGAAAGAAGGTTTGCCCTCGCCGCTGTTTGCGCCGGCCATGAAGATGGGTCAATGGGTGCGCCCCCTGTTGCCAGCCACGCTGAAGAACAAGGTGCCGGCCGCGCAGGAAAGCGGCCAGTGGCCGATTGCCGAGCACCCGCGCAAGGTGTTGTTGCTGAACGGCTGCACCCAACCGGCGATGAGCCCGAATATCGACAAAGCCACGGCCCGCGTGCTGCACGCCGCGGGCATTCAGTGCGTGATTGAGCCGCGTTCTGGCTGCTGCGGTGCGGTGAAGTTTCATCTGAACGACCAGGACGGCGGCAAAGCGCAGATGCGCACCAACATCGACGCCTGGTGGCCGCTGATTGCTCCCGGAGCCAGCAGCGGCGTGGAGGCGATTGTGATGAACGTGTCGGGTTGCGGCGCCACCGTAAAGGAGTACGGCCACATCCTGCGCCATGACCCGGCTTACGCCGCCAAGGCGGCGCGGGTCAGCGCGTTCACGCGTGATTTGAGCGAACTGTTACCCGAGCTGGTGCCGGCGCTCAGGCCCAAACTGAACCAGGCACCGCGCCGCCGGCTGGTGTTTCACCCGCCCTGCACGCTGCAGCACGGGCAAAAGTTGCGTGGTGGCGTCGAGCAGCACATGGCGGCACTCGGCTTTACCGTGCGCCTGGCGACCAACGAATCGCATTTGTGCTGCGGCTCGGCGGGAACCTACTCGGTACTGAATCCCGACTTGTCCCTGCAGCTACGCGATCGCAAGCTGCAGAATCTGGCCCCAGAAGACACCGAGATCATCATCAGCGCCAACTTCGGCTGCATCACGCATTTGCAAAGCGGCACCGCCACGCCGGTGCAGCATTGGGTGGAAGTGCTGGACGCCGCCTTGCGCTAATCGGTGCGCTGGATTACTTTTGCTTACGCTTAGGCCCTCTGGGCTTGATGAACGTCAACGTTTCTTAATTTGCGCAGGCGATAATCCAGCCTCTTTTTGAAGCAGGCGGTGAGGAACCGCAACAACACTGAGGCCCACCTTGGCGGGTTCCCCAATACCTTGGCAGACGATTTGACTTTTCACCATGCGCTGAGCTCGGGCATCCATGCCCGCGACCTCACGGTCCGCCGAGGCACCGAAATCCTGTTCAAGGCACTCAATTTTGAGTTGCAGGGCGGGCAACTGGTGTGGCTGCGCGGCTCCAACGGCAGCGGTAAAACCAGTCTGCTGCGGGTGATTGCCGGCTTGTCCCGTCCCGACGGCGGACAACTGACCTGGAACGGCGAAGCATTGAGGCAGTCGCAGGAATACCGTGAACGGCTGGTTTACATGGGCCATGCCAATGCCCTGAAGGACGACCTGACCGCCATGGAAGCCCTGCGCTTTCTGACCACCGTACACGGACGCCCCTGCCCGCAAGACCGCATGGAAGCGGCGTTGCGCCGCATGGGTGTGTTCCACCGGCGCAAGTTGCCGGTGCGCATGCTCTCGCAAGGGCAACGCCGGCGCGTGGCACTGGCGCGTCTGGTGCTGGAAGACCGCCCGGGCTTTTGGGTGCTGGACGAGCCCTTTGATGCGCTCGACGACGCAGGCTTGGGGCTGGTGCAAGAGCTTTTCCGTGAAAATGTGCAACGCGGCGGCACCGTGCTCTTTACCAGCCACATTCCGGTGCGGCCAGAGGGCTTGCCGCTGATGGAGCTCACTTTGCAAGGTGCGCGTACTTGAACCCCCACGTTCGTCACTGCGTGTACTCCCTGCCCCCCGTGGGGGTCTTGCCCTCCTTGGGGCGGCCCGGCGGAGGTGCAGTTTGAACCCCATGTTCGCCCTCTTGGCGCGTGATTTACGCCTGGCCAGCCGCCGCCCTGCCGAAGCCCTGCTGCCGGTGGTCTTTTTTGTGGTGGCTGCCAGCCTGTTTCCTTTGGGTGTGGGGCCGGAGGCTTCCATGTTGCGCACCATTGCGCCCGGCGTGGTGTGGGTGTGTGCCCTGCTATCGTCCATGCTCTCGCTCAATTCCATGTACGCCGGTGACTTTGCCGACGGCTCGCTGGAGCAAATGCTGATTTCCAGCATGTCGGGGGTGCAATTGGCAGCGGCCAAAGGCCTGGCGCACTGGCTGATGACGGGGGTGCCACTGCTGCTCGTGTCGCCCCTGTTGGGTCTGCTGTTCGGGCTGTCCTGGGAGGCGATTGGCCTCATGGCTTTAGGGCTTTTGCTGGGAACACCGATACTTAGCATGATGGGCGGTATGGGTGCAGCGCTGACTTTGGGGCTGCGCAATTCGGCGGTGCTGATCCTATTGATTGTGTTGCCGCTGTGTATTCCGGTGTTGATTTTTGGTGCCGGTGCGGTGTCGGCTGCGGAAGCAGGTTTGGCGCCCGACGGCCATTTTTACTTGTTGGGAGCGATGTTGTTGCTGACATCACTGGGTGCCCCGGTTGCAACCGCGGCGGCCTTGCGAATATCCGTATGAAAAATTTGCCACGACTTTTTTACTTCGCTGCGCCCTCCCGCTTTTACTGGCTGGCGGGCAAAACGGTGCCCTGGCTGTATGCCGTGGCCGCTGCGTTTTCGGTCTGGGGCCTGTACGTTGGCTTCTTTGTCGCACCGACCGACGCCACGCAGGGCGAGTCCTACCGCATCATCTTTATTCACGTGCCTGCCGCCTGGATGTCCATGGTCATTTACATGGCCATGGCGGGTTGGGCGGCGTTTGGCTGGGCCGCCAACGCGCGGCTGGCATCCATGATGGCGCGGGCGCTGGCACCTACGGGTGCAGCGTTTACCTTCTTGGCTCTTTGGACGGGCGCCTTCTGGGGCAAGCCGACCTGGGGCGCCTGGTGGGTGTGGGATGCGCGACTCACTTCGGAGCTGATTCTGTTGTTCCTCTACCTGGGATTTATGGCGCTGGTGGAAGCGATTGACGACACCCGTCGCGCCGACCATGCCGGTGCGCTACTGGCCATCATCGGCGCGGTGAATGTGCCCATCATCTATTTCTCGGTGCGTTGGTGGAACACCCTGCACCAGGGCGCCACGATCAGCATGACGGCAGCACCCAAAATGGCGAGCACCATGCTGGAGGCCATGCTGTTAATGACCGTGGCATTTTGGGCCTATGCCTTTGCGGTGGTGTTCAAGCGCTGCAGTGCCATCGTGCTGGAGCGCGAGCGCGATACCGAATGGGTGCGGGCCCTGGCCCTGGCCAAATAAAAGGACGACAGCATGAACTGGAACAGTGCCAGCGATTTTTTTGCCATGGGCGGCTATGGCTTGTATGTGTGGGGCTCGTACGTCGTCACGGCGGCCTGGATGCTGTTGGAGCCGGTAATGGCCGCGCGCCGGCATCGGGCCGCTTTGGCGGCTGCCCTTGAATCTGAACTGGAAGGCGAACACGCATGAAAACGCGTCATAAACGGTTGGCCATTGCGGCCGGCGTGCTGGTGGTCATTGGTGCGGCCACCACCTTGGTCCTCAATGCGTTCAACAGCAACCTGGTCTTCTTCTTTTCACCTTCGCAAATTGCGTCCAAAGAGGCGCCGGTCAACCGCACCTTCCGCCTGGGCGGTCTGGTGGTGGAGGGCAGCGTCAAACGCAGCGGTGTGGTCGTGGATTTCCAGGTGACGGACACGGCGCAAACGGTGCCGGTGCACTTTGAAGGCATCCTGCCCGACCTGTTCAAGGAAGGCAAAGGCGTAGTGGCCCAAGGCAAGCTGCAGGACGGTGTGTTTGTGGCCAAGGAAGTGCTGGCCAAGCACGACGAAAACTACATGCCGCCCGAAGCCGCCGAGGCATTGAAGAACGCGGCCATCAGCAACCAGAAAACTGCAACCTCTGTTGTCACGAGCAAATAAACATGATTCCTGAAATTGGTCACTTTTTACTCTGGCTGGCCCTGGGCATGGCGTTCATGATTGGCGTGATTCCGCTGGCCGGTGCGCAGAGCGGCCGTGCCGACTGGATGGCCATCGGGCGCCCCGCCACCTATGTGCTGTTTGTGCTGGTCTCGCTGGCCTCGGTCTGCCTGATGGTGTCGTTCGTTACCAACGACTTCTCGGTTTTGTACGTTGCCTCCAACTCCAACAGCCATTTGCCGATGCTTTACAAGGTGGCTGGCTTCTGGGGTGGACATGAAGGTTCGTTGCTGTTGTGGATGCAGATGCTGGTGGTCTGGATGGTGGCCGTGGGCCTGTTTAGCCGCCATTTGCCGATTGAAGTGCTGTCGCGCATTCTGGCGGTGATGGGCTTGGTCAGCGTGGGATTTTTGCTTTTCATGCTGCTCACTTCCAACCCGTTTGACCGCCTGTTCCCGACACCGGCCGACGGCCGCGACCTGAATCCGCTGCTGCAAGACCCCGGCATGGCGTTTCACCCGCCTACGCTGTACATGGGCTATGTCGGCTTTTGCGTGGCCTTTTCGTTTGCCATTGCCGCGCTGATTGGCGGCAACCTGGACGCCACCTGGGCCCGCTGGACCCGCCCCTGGACCACCATTGCCTGGATGTTCCTCACCGTGGGCATCGCCATGGGTAGCTGGTGGGCTTATTACGAACTGGGCTGGGGTGGCTGGTGGTTCTGGGACCCGGTGGAAAACGCATCGTTGATGCCCTGGTTCCTGGGCACGGCGCTGATTCACTCGCTGGCGGTGACCGAGAAACGCGGCAGCTTCAAAAACTGGACCGTGCTGCTTGCCATCCTGGCGTTTTCGTTCTCGCTCCTGGGCACCTTTTTGGTCCGCTCGGGTGTGCTCTCCTCGGTGCACGCCTTTGCCACCGACCCGCGCCGGGGCTTGTTTATTCTGGCCTTTTTGACGGTTGTGATCGGCACCTCTTTCACCCTGTTTGCCTGGCGCGCGCCCAAGGTCGGCCTGGGTGCCCGCTTTGCGCTGTTCTCCCGGGAAACTTCATTGTTGGCTAACAACGTGCTGTTTATGGTGGCCACGGCCGTGGTGCTGCTGGGCACGATTTACCCGCTGCTGCTGGACGCCTTGGGCATGGGAAAAATTTCGGTTGGCCCGCCCTACTTTGATGCGGTGTTTCTGCCACTGATGGTGCC
>CAKZJN010000371.1 GCA_936943465.1 uncultured Rhodoferax sp. | reverse complement strand
AGCACCGTGTCGACCAGACGCGCTGGCAGGGCCTGCGTGGCGGCACGCATTTGAGCGCGCGAGGTAAACAGGGCCAGCGCCCCGTGCTGCACATCCCCCAGGTCCTTGATCAGCAACTCCACCATCTCGGCGGTAAAGGCGTCGGCCTGTTTGGGCTCGGTGCGGGTGTGCACCACGGTGAGCGTGCCCTGCGCGGCGTAGTCAAAGGGGCTGGCCACTTCCAGCGCTGTAACGTTCGGGTTGCCCGACAAGCCGGCTTCCTGCAGAAAGTAGTCAAAGCTGCCGCAACTGGTGAGCGAGGCCGAGGTAACCACCGCGCCGCGCACCTGGCTCCACAAAAACTGCCGCAACAAGTCGCCGGGCACCATCGGGCAGGCGTGCGCACTGAGGTTGAGGTAGCCGCTTTCGGTCTCCACCTTCAGCCACTTGGCCAGCGGTTGCTCACCATGCTCCAGCAGCAACTGCGCCGTGCCGGTGAGGCTGCTGAGCCGGGGTGCCAGCGCTCCCAATTTCGCGTACAACTGTGCGCACAGCACCGCCATGGAGGGATCTTCCTTGGCAATCGCCTTGACGTCCACGCCCAGGGTTTCCAGGGCCTTTTGCAAGCCGGTAGCCTGCATGCTGATTTGACCCACGGGTTCGTGCAGCGCCTCGGGTAACACGCCGTGGGCGAAGCGCAGGGTGCCGTCCGTCCCGTCGGTGCTGTGGTGTACCAGGTCCAGGGCCAGCTTTTGGGTCTGCGTGAGAACGGTCTTGAGCTGACTGCAGACCGTGTGGATGTCGTCGCCAATGTGCAGGTGCAGTCGCTTGGCCACGTCTTGCATGGTGCGTGGCAGCTTGTCGAGCCAGCGCAGGTTGCTCAAGTCCATGGCGCTAGAAAACTGGTCCAGCGCAACGGCTGGCAGGTGGTGGCCTTCGTCAAACACGACCAGGCAATTGTCCAAGTCAGGCAAGGTTTTGAGGCCCAATGTTGCCAGCACCAAGTCGTGGTTGGCCACGATCACATTCGCTTCTGCCAACCGGGTGCGGGCGTTGTAGTAACTGCATTCCTTGTACTTGGGACAGTGGCGGGCGGTGCAGGTGTGGCGTTCGGCGGCCACACCGGCCCAGTCGCTGGATTCGGGCGCCTGCGCCAGGTTATCGCGGTCGCCGTCCCACTGATTGCCGGCCAGCAGCGTGGCCATGTGGTCGTAAAGCTGGATGCGCCGTTCCTCAATGGCTTCTTGTGAGGCGGTGCTCAGAGCCACGGCCGGAAAGTCTTCTTCAAACAGGTCGTCCTCGCCGCTGCCGGTGCCGGCCAGGCGATCCAGCTTGACCTTGCAAACGTAGCGGCCGCGTCCCTTGGCCAGCGCATAGACAAAGGGCTGTTCCATGCTGGCGGCCAGCGCCGGCAGGTCCTTGTGAATGAGCTGCTCCTGCAATGCCACGGTGGCGGTGGACACCAGAACCCGCGTCTTGCGTTCCAGCGCCAGCGCAACGGCGGTGCTGAGGTAGGCCGCGCTCTTTCCCACGCCGGTACCGGCCTGAATCACCGCAATGGCTTTGGCGGGCGCGCTGCTTTCGCCCAGGTCGGCTGCGGCCAGCGTGTCGGCCACCCGCTCGGCCATGGCGTGTTGGCCAGCGCGGGACTTGAAGCCCGGCGAGCTTTGCACGACGTTTTCAAAGTTGCGCAGCGCCACTGCCGAAAGCGCGGAAGGGGAGGGAGAAGAAAAAGTCAAAGGGACAAGCTCTCGGCGGCGGACCAAGTGGACAGTGGCAACAGGGACAGGCTGCTTTCAAAGTGGCGTGCTTCGCCGGTGACCGGGTCGGTAAACGCCAGCGTCCTGGCCAGTAACTGCAGCGGTTTGCTGAAGTCGGCACCTTCCGGAGTCAGCGTCGGGTAAATGCCGTCGTTGACCAGCGGCAGCCCCAGAGCGTGCATGTGCACCCGCAACTGGTGCCGCTGCCCGGTGACCGGACTGAGTTCATACAACGCGTACTCGCCTTGTTGCTGCAACGGGCGGATGTGGGTGAGGGCGTTGGCCTTGCCCGGCACTTCGGCTTGTTGCATGAAGTGGCTACCTTCGCTGATACGGGTGTGGCGGGTTAGCGGCCAGGGCAATGCCGCGTTCCAGCGCGCGGTAGCCAGATAGGTTTTTTGCACCCGGTGCTCGCGAAAGAGTTGGTGGTAGCGGTTGCGCGTGGCCGGGTTGCGGGTGAACAGCACCAGGCCGGCGGTATCGCGGTCTATGCGGTGGGCAGGGGCGAGTGTGTCGGTGTTGAGGGTCCGGCCCAGCCGCACCAGCAGGGTTTCGCGCACGTATTTGCCGGAGGGAATGACCGGCAGGAAATGCGGTTTGTCGGCCACCACAATGTGTTCGTCCTGCCAGACGATGTGCTCCAGAAAGGGCACGCGTGGCTCGGCTTCGAGTGCGCGGAAGTAGTAAATGCGCTGACCGTCGTGCAGCACGGTGTCTGCCCGGATCACGACGCCATCGGAGTCAACGATGTCACCGGCATCCAGCCGCTGCATCCAGTCGCTGCGGGCCACTGCGGTAAAGCGCTCGGCAAAAAAGGCAAGCGCCGGCATGCGGCATCCACCGGGCACTACTACGCAGCTCGGGCGCAGGCCGTCGCGGTGCGGTGGCGGATTGGGGCGAAAACGGGCCATGCGCTAGCGGCAGAACGTGCAGGTTTCAGACCCGTTCAAACACCACATCCCACACGCCATGGCCGAGCTTGATGCCCCGGTTTTCAAACTTGGTGAGTGGCCGGTAATGCGGCTTGGGCGCGTAGCCCAACAATTCCGGATTTGTGGCCAGTGCGCGGTTGCGCAGCTTGGGTTCGGCGCTCAGCACTTCCAGAATTTGCTGGGCATAGGGCTCCCAGTCGGTGGCGCAATGCAGGTAGCCGCCCGGCTTCAGGCGTGCGGCGAGTTTGGCCACTAGCGGAGACTGAATCAGCCGGCGCTTGTTGTGCTTGGTCTTGTGCCAGGGGTCGGGGAAAAAGATGTGCACGCCATCCAGGCTTTTGAGTGGAAGCATGTGGTCAATCACCTCGACCGCATCGTGCGCGCAAATGCGGATGTTGCCGAGTTCGCGTTCACCAATGCGTTTGAGCAGAGCGCCCACACCGGGTTCGTGCACCTCGCAGCACAAGAATCGGGTGTCGGGCATGACCGAGGCAATATGCGCCGTGGCCTCGCCCATGCCAAAGCCGATTTCCAGCACCACGGGGTGGGCTTCAGCCTCCGCGGGCGCGAATGCAGCCTGCAGGTCCAGCAGCGCAGGCTGATAGGGCAGCAAAAACTGGGGGCCGAGTTCTTCAAATGCCTTGGCCTGGCCGGTGGTGGTGCGGCCGGCGCGCTTGACAAAGCTCTTGATGGTGCGCATGAAGGGCTTGGGCGCGGCGGCGTCCGCACCGGCTTCAGGGGCAGAAGGATTGGGGTCAGGCAGATCAGAAGGGCTCATGGTGTGGAAGATGGCTGGTCGGCTAACGATGACTGCCCGGGCAGTACAAAAGGCCAATCCTGCGCTTACAGGTTCTAACGGGTTTCAGGGTGAAAAGGGGGCGGGCGACGAATCGCGCCATTGCGCAACCCAGGCGGCCAGCGCCGACCCCGTATTGTCGCCCGATCCGGCCACCTGCAGCCCCAGGGATTGCGCCGCCTGTTGCAGCGCGCCCAGTGCGGCTTGTGGCGTGGCGGTGTCGAGCGCCGCCGCACCGTTTTGTTTGCTGAGTTTTTGGCCGTCAGCGGCCAGCACCAAGGGCGTGTGCAGGTAGCTCGGCGTTGGAACGCCCAGCGCCTGCTGCAACAAGATCTGGCGCGGCGTGTTGTCGGCCAGGTCCTCGCCACGCACGATGTGGCTGATGTGCTGTTCGGCATCGTCCACCACCACCGCTAATTGGTAGGCAAACAGACCGTCGGCACGCAGCAGCACGAAGTCGCCCACGGCGGCATGCACATCCTGCGTTTGGGCACCCAGTCGCCGGTCGACCCAATGGGACACCGAAGCTTCGGTCGTTCGAAAGCGCCAGGCGCGTGCGGCCTTGCCATGCAAGCCGCTGCGGCAGGTGCCGGGATAGACCAACTCGCCGTGGCGGGGTTTGGTCAGGCCCTGCGCGTGTTGGGCGGCCTCAATGTCTTTGCGGGAACAGCCGCACGGGTACACCTTGTCCGCAGCAATCAACGGATCGAGCGCACGTTGGTACAGCGCAGTGCGCTGGCTTTGCCACACGGGCGCTTTGTCGGGAATAAGGCCGCAGGCCGCAAGCTGGGCCAGGATGGTTTGGTCAGCGCCGGGGATGCAGCGCGGCAGGTCCACGTCTTCAATGCGCACCAGCCACTGACCGCCGTGGGCGCGTGCATCGAGCCAACTGGCCAACGCGGCCACCAGTGAGCCGGCATGTAGCGGGCCGGTGGGCGAAGGGGCAAACCGGCCCCGGTACATGTCCCCCACGCTACCCACCCCGCTGGATCAGGCGATTGCGAGTGCCAGTTCCAGCCCGGAAACAAAGGCGTTTTCGACCCGGTGGCCCAGGCACCAGTCGCCGCAGACTCCGAGGCCGGCCTTGGCATCCCAAAGGTGCGAGGTGCCCAGCGGCTTGTCGGTCTTGGCGTAGAGCCAGCGGTGGACTTCGGTATGGGCGGGAACAGCCCGGATGCCAGTCACTTCGGCAAAGGCCTTGATCAGCTTGGCCGAAACGCGGGCTGGATCGTCTTGCAAATGTTCCTGTGACCACTCTGCACTGGCCTGCACGGTCCAGCGCTCAACCGCGCCACGGCCGGGCTTGCTTGACTCGCGGGTCAGCCAGGCAATGCGGTGGTGCGTACTGCGGGCGGCGTTCCATTGTGGGCCCAGCGTGGTCAGGCCGGGTTGCACGGCCTGCGGAAACGCCAGCATCAGCGTCCAGCAGGGATGGACGGTGGAGCGGGCAGCTTTTTTGGCCAGCGCAGCACCGGCCTTATGGGTTGTGAGCAGGGCCTGCGCCTGCGGTCCGGGCACGGCCAGCACCACGGCGTCAAAGCCGCCAAAAACGTGGCTGCTGTCGTCCGGGCCGCTGGTGCGCAGTTGCCATTGGGTGGGGTGCAATGTGTCGCGTTCGATCGCGGTGACGCGGGTTTCGAGTTCGATGGCGTGGTTGTCCAGCAAGGGCTTGGCCCAGGCGCGCACCAGGCCATTCAT
>CAKZJN010000370.1 GCA_936943465.1 uncultured Rhodoferax sp. | reverse complement strand
GTCGGCGCCGGCGCAGGCTTCCATCGGGTCGGCAAAGGTCTTGTAGCTGCCAGAGCCCACGGATGCGGGTGCGGCGGCGGTGACTTCGTTCACCTCGTAGCCGCTGGGCGTGCTCACATGCAGGTGAAAGCCCAGGAGCGCTGCGGCCTGCAGCCAGGTGTTGGCCATGTTGTTACCGTCGCCCACCCAGGCGACCGTCTTGCCCGCAATCGGGCCCCGGTGCTCGATGTAGGTAAAGATGTCGGCCAGGATCTGGCAGGGGTGGAACTCATTGGTCAGGCCGTTGATCACCGGCACGCGCGAGTGCTTGGCAAAGCGTTCCAGCTTGCTTTGCTCGTAGGTGCGGATCATCACGATGTCGGTCATGCGGCTGATGACCTTGGCGCTGTCTTCAATCGGCTCGGAGCGGCCCAACTGGCTGTCGCCGGTGGTCAGGTGCACCACGCTGCCGCCCAGTTGGTACATGCCCGCCTCGAAGCTCACGCGGGTGCGGGTGGAGGCCTTCTCAAAGATCATGGCCAATGTGCGGTCCACCAGAGGCTGGTGGCGCTGGAAGGTCTTGAACTTCTGTTTGATCACGGCCGCGCGGTCCAGCAGGTACATCGTTTCTTCGGTGGTGAAGTCGGTGAACTGCAGGTAATGCCGAACGGGCGGCGCGCCCTGGGGCAGGGTGCTGGGCACAGCCGGTTTGAAATAGCTCATGCTGCTTCCTTCAAAAACGCGGAAATCAGGGGGCAGAGGATGGCGGCCATCTGGTCGGCCTCGGCGGTGGTCAAAATCAGCGAAGGCACCAGGCGCACCACGGAGTCCGCCGTTACGCTGATCAACAGGCCGGCATCCACGGCGCGTTGGGTCAGGGCGCCGCAGGGCTTGGCCAGCTCAATGCCCAGCATCAGTCCCTGGCCGCGAATTTCTTTGACGGCACCGCTGGCCAGTTCAGCTTCCAGCCCCTTGGCCAGCGCTGCTTTGAGGTGGTTGCCCACGCGCTCGGCGTTGGCCAGCAGGCCTTCACTCTCCATGATGCGGATGGTTTCCACACCGGCGCGCATGGACAGCGGGTTGCCACCAAAGGTGCTGCCGTGGTTGCCGGGTTGGAAAATGTTTGCGGCCTTGGGGCCCACCACCACCGCGCCTACCGGCACGCCCGAGCCCAGGCCCTTGGCCAGCGGCATCACGTCGGGCTGGATACCGGCCCACTGGTGCGCAAACCATTTGCCGGTACGGCCCATGCCGCACTGCACTTCGTCAATCATCAACAGCCAGTCACGCTCATTGCACAGGGTGCGCACGTCGCGCAGGTAGTCCATGTGCATGGGGTTCACGCCGCCTTCGCCCTGAATGGCTTCAAAGAACACAGCCACGATATTCGGGTTGCCTTCGGTGGCTGCCTTGAGCGCGTCCATGCT
>CAKZJN010000369.1 GCA_936943465.1 uncultured Rhodoferax sp. | reverse complement strand
GGTTGCCTGCCGATGGCAGTGGGGTGGATGTTTCCGGTAGGTAAAGGAGGAGCCCGCTTCAGCGGGCGGGGGACACGGACGGAAACATCTACCCCGCTGACATCGGCCACCAAGCACCCCTGAGCGCAACGCAAACCAATACACCACAAAAACATGACCGATCCGCACCAAACCGTGGGCCGCGTAAGCACCCCGCTGGAAAACACCCCCGCCAAGCCCTGGGACCCGACGGCGTCTATACCGGCCCCGCTGCAACTCCACTCCCCGACCGTTGCGCCGCAATGGGTCGACTACAACGGGCACATGAGTGAGTCGTGCTTTTTGCTGGTGTTTGGTGACAGCTCCGATGCGTTCTTTCGGTTTGTGGGTATTGATGAGCGCTACCGGGACGAACAGGGTTTGTCGCTCTACACCGTGGAGACGCATATCCACAACATCCAAGAGGCTAGCGAAGGCGAGCCTTTGAAACTCACGCTGCAAGTGCTCGATTGCGATGACAAACGGGTGCACATCTTTCACAGCATGTTCCACGGCGTCAGCGGCGAACTGCTGGCGACTGGAGAACAGATGCTGCTGCATGTGGACATGAAAGCCGGCCGCGCCTCCCCCATGCCGGACTGGTTGCTGGAGCATATGCAGGCCATTCACGCGGCGCATGCCGCCTTGCCCCGCCCCAGGCAGGTTGGGGCGTCGATTGGTATCCGCCGCAAAACCGCTTGAAAGAACCCCATGCATTTCGAACTCAGCCACGAACACACCCTGCTGGTGGACACGGTACGCAGCTTCATCAAGGCCGAGCTGTACCCGCACGAAGACCTGGTGGAACGCACCGATGAAATTCCGCCGGAGCTGGTCGCAGAGATCCAGGCCAAGGCGATCGAGGTCGGGCTGTATGCCGCCAATATGCCGGAGGAACTGGGCGGTGGAGGGCTCGACAACTTTGGCGTCACGCTGCTGGAGCGTGAGTTGGGGCGTGCGTCTTACGGGCTGCAAATGCTGGTGGCACGGCCCAGCAATATTCTGCGCGGCTGCACCGGTTCGCAGATCGAGGAATACCTGCTGCCCACCATCCGGGGTGAGCGGCACGATTGCCTGGCCATGACCGAACCCAATGCGGGCTCGGACGTGCGCAGCATGCAAACCAAGGCCGTGCGCGATGGCGACGATTACGTCATCAACGGCAGCAAACACTTCATCAGCCATGCCGACATGGCCGACTACGTCATCCTGTTTGCGGCCACCGATGTGGAACAAACCAAAGCCGGGCCCAAGAAAAAGATCACCGGCTTTCTGGTGGACTTTGACACGCCCGGCGTGACCCGCCGACGCGGCCCGGCCTGTGTGTCGCACCGGGGCTACCACCAATGCGAGCTGTTTTTTGACAATGTGCGGGTGCCAGCAACCAAACGCCTGGGTGAGGAAGGCAAAGGCTTTGATTTGATGGGCGAGTGGCTGGGTGCCACCCGCTTGACGGTTGCCGCTACCAGTGTGGGGCGCGGGCGGCGCGTGCTGGAACTGGCCACCGAATGGGCCGCCACGCGCAAACAGTTTGGCCAGCCGATTGGCCGTTTTCAAGGCACCGGCTTCAAACTGGCCGACATGGCTACCGAACTCGAAGCCGCCGACCTGCTCACCTTGCAAGCGGCCTGGAAGTGCGACCAGGGCCGCATGACCGACTCGGACGCCGCCATGGCCAAGCTGTTTGCGTCCGAGGCGCTGGCCCGCATTACCGACCAGACGCTTCAAATTTTCGGCGGCATGGGTTTGATGAACTCCCTGCCGATTGAGCGCTACTGGCGCGATGCGCGGGTGGAGCGCATCTGGGATGGCACCAGCGAAATCCAGCGACACATCATTTCGCGAGCCATGCTGCGCGAGCTGGGCGCATGAGCCTGCAACGCCTTTTCTCACCCCGCAGCATTGCGGTGTTTGGCGGCAACGCGGCCGCCGAAGTGGTGCGCCAATGCCGCAAGCTGGGTTTTCAAGGTGCCATTTGGCCGGTGCACCCGACGCGCAAAGAAATGGAAGGCCTGCCCTGCTTTGTCGATGTGGCGTCGCTGCCGGCTGCACCCGATGCTGCGTTTATCGCCGTGCCGGCGCAGGCCACGGTGGAGGTGGTGCGCCAACTGCAGCAGCGCGGTGCCGGCGGTGCCATTTGCTATGCGTCCGGCTTTGCCGAAGTGGGCGAAGTGGGTGCCGCTTTGCAACAAGAACTGGTGGCAGCGGCTAGCGACATGGCCCTGATCGGACCCAATTGCTACGGCATGTTGAACTACCTGGATGGCGTCGCACTCTGGCCCGACCAGCACGGCGGGCAGCGGGTGGAACGTGGTGTGGCCATCGTGACGCAAAGCGGCAATATCGGCCTGAACCTCACCATGCAGCGCCGCGCTCTGCCGCTGGCCTACCTGATTACCGTGGGCAACAAGGCCGGTGACAGCATGGACACCATCATCGACGCCCTGCTGAGCGACCCGCGCGTGACGGCCATCGGCCTGCACATCGAAGGGCTGGACGATGTGGCGGCGTTCTCGCGCATCGCCATCAAGGCCTTGGAAAAGAAGGTGCCCCTGGTGGCGCTCAAGGCCGGCAGCTCCGAGCTGGGCGCACGCACCACCATGAGCCACACCAGCTCGCTGGCCGGGCCCGACGCGCTCTACGACGCACTGTTTGCGCGTTTTGGTGTGGCGCGGGTGGTGGATGTGGCGGGGCTGCTCGAAACCCTCAAGCTGCTGCATGTGCTGGGCGCCTTGCCCGGCAACCGGATTATTTCGGCCAGTTGTTCGGGTGGCGAGGCATCGCTGGTGGCCGATCTGGCGCAGTTGCATGGCCTGGCCATGCCCGACCTGCCCGAGGCCGCGCGGGCACCCCTGTTTGAAGTGCTCGGCGACAAGGTCACGATCGCCAATCCACTGGACTACCACACCTATATCTGGGGCGACCCAGCGGCCCAGACCGCGTGCTTTGCCGCCATGATGCAGTGCCGGTTCGATGCGCATCTGCTGGTGCTCGACTTTCCCCGCGCTGACCGCTGTGATGGCGCAAGCTGGCAAACCACGCTCGACGCCTTTGTGGCCGCCCAACGGCAAACCGGGGCAGCCGCTGTGGTGCTTTCCTCGCTGCCCGAAGGGCTAACGGATGAAGTGGGTGCGGCGCTGGTGGACGCCGGAATTGCCCCGATGCAGGGCACCGAAGATTGCCTGCGCGCCCTGGCGCATGCTGCGCGGATTGGGTCTGCGCAAGCGCACTGGCAAACGCTCCAACCCTTGCTCACCATTCCGCATGCCCCGTCCGCTGCGCGCCAGATGCTCAACGAAGTGGCCAGCAAAAAGGCACTCAACGCCTTCGGGCTGCCGATTCCACAAGGCCATTGCGTGAGCCCACAAGAAGCTGCAGAGACCGCCGCCAAACTGGGTTTTCCGGTGGTGGTGAAGGCCGTGTCCGACACGCTGGCGCACAAAACCGAAGCCGGCGGCGTCCAGCTCAACCTGAAGTCTGCCGAGGCGGTGGACGCCGCCGTCGCCTCCATGGCGCACGTGTCTTCCACCTTTCTGGTGGAGCGCATGGCGCAGGACGTGGTGGCCGAAGTCATTGTGGGCGTCACACGCGACCCGCAATTCGGCCTTGCCCTCACCTTGGGCAGCGGCGGCATTTTGGTAGAGCTGATGCAGGATGCCGCCACCCTGCTGCTACCCGTCACACCCGAGGCCATTCGGGGCGCCTTGCAAAGTCTCAAAATCTGGCCCTTGCTGAACGGCTATCGGGGCCGCCCCGCCGGCGATGTGGACACTCTGGTTCAGGCCGTGTCTGCCATTGCAAGCTTTGGCACCGCCCACGCCGCACAGTTGGTCGAACTCGACGTCAATCCGTTGCTGGTGTTGCCATCCGGCAAGGGCGTCGTAGCGGTCGATGCGCTGATCGTTTTCTCCAACCCCTGACCTGCCACACTGCAACCCATGACGCACCCTGTACGCACCGAGGCACGCGATGGCGTGCTCACCATCACGCTGGACCGCCCCAAGGCCAATGCCATTGATGTCGCAACCAGCCGCGCCTTGTACGCGGCCTTTGCCCAGTTGCAGGACGACCCGAGCCTTAGGGTGGGCATCATCACCGGCACCGGGCGTTTCTTTTCCGCCGGCTGGGACCTGAATGCGGCCACCGAAGGCGAAGCCATCGACGCCGACCACGGCCCCGGTGGTTTTGCCGGACTGACCGAGTTTTTCGCTTTAGGCAAACCGGTGATTGCGGCCGTCAACGGCCTGGCTTTTGGCGGTGGGTTTGAGTTGGCGCTGGCAGCCGACCTGATCGTGGCCGCCGAGCACGCCGAGTTCGCACTGCCCGAGGTCAAACTAGGCATGATGGCCGACTCGGGCGGCGTGCTGCGCCTGCCGCGCCGCTTACCCCGCGCCATTGCCACTGAATTGCTGCTGACCGGTCGTCGGATGTCGGCACAGGAGGCGCTGAATTGGGGGCTGATCAACCAAATGGTGGCAGCCGATGCGTTGCTGGAAAGCGCCAACGCGCTGGCCCGGCACATGGTGGCAGCAGCGCCGCTGGCGCTGGCGGCCGTCAAAGAAGTACTGCGCGCGACCGAGGCGTCCACCGTGGCCGAGGCGTACGGCACGCTGCGCAGCGGCACCTTGCCCGGCTACACCGCCATGCTGCGCTCGGAAGACGCCCAAGAAGGGCCACGGGCTTTTGGAGAAAAACGGCAGCCCCGCTGGAGTGGACGCTGAATAACGAGGAAATTAGGCTGCCGCAAAAAGTGCCCGCGCATCGTCCAAAGTAGGGACCATGCGCACCAGCAACTTGGTCATCGCGGAATAAATCTTGACATGCTTTTCCATATCCGCGTCGGTGGTGACCAGGACCACGCCAATCGTCGGGTTGGTGTAGCGTGCACCGATTTCATGGGCCACGATTTGGGTCATATCCACAGCGGAAAAGTCGAACCGTTCGACCCTGCTCATGTCATGGATGGCGTACTTGAATTCGGAGTATTTGGGGTTCTGATGAATGGCGAATACTGCGCCCATCACGTCCTGAAAATTCACCACACCGCCGTACACGATCAAGGTGCCGGCTGGCTCCCATGCAATTGAATAGGACATCCTCTTTCCCTGTTGTTGTTCTCTGGTTTGGCCACCAGATCCACTGTCTATTTTATCAATTATTGCGTTGGTACCTAGTTCGGCATGGATTTGCCCAAAACCCCGGCCGGGTCGCCCGGGCGAATGTCTCCCAGCAAGCGCTTGAATTCCAGTTGGACCACGGCATAGCACTCACACACATGCCGCTCCAAACCGGGCCGGTCCAACACCATGATGCGCCCGCGAGAATAGTTGATATAGCCAGCGTTGCGCAGCTTTCCTGCCGCTTCGGTCACGCCTTCGCGGCGCACACCCAGCATGTTGGCAATCAGGTCCTGCGTCATGTTGAGCGTATCGGTGGAAAGGCGGTCGAGGCTCAGCAGCAGCCAGCGACAGAGTTGCTGTTCAATGGTGTGGTGGCGATTGCAAACAGCGGTTTGCGTCATCTGTGTGATCAACGCCTGCGTGTAGCGCAGGAACAAGCGCATCACCGGACCACCCCGCTTGAACTCGGCAACCAACAAGTGCGCCTTGATGCGGTAGCCCCAGCCGGCACTCTGTACCACGGCCCGGTTGGGCGTGGTGTCGCCGCCCATGAACAAGGCAATGCCAAGCAAGCCCTCGTTGCCCACAATGGCAATTTCCGCTGATGCGCCATCTTCCAGCACATACAGCATAGACACGATGCAGGTGGTGGGAAAATACACGTTGTGCAACGCGCAACCCGACTCGTACAACACCTCGCCCAAGGGCATGCGTACCAATTCTAGGTCGGCCTCAAGCCGCTGGAATTCAGCGATCGGCAAGGCCGCGAGTAAATGGTTTTGAAGGGGACTGTGTTCCTGCGGCATACGTTTTCCCTATAGCTGAGAAATTTGCATACCTGCAGCCGAGCGCTGCACCTGCTGGGCACAGCTTACTCTGCATTGCAACTTTAATGTGCGTTTTCGTACATATTTGTTCGTGACGCGACAGGCGACGAGGTGACCACTGCCGGCTGCCACGACTTAGGGCAAGGGGCGATGCGTGAACTCATTTCTTGCTTTTCTCTTTCAGTAGGTCGCGCAAACGCTTGGGAGCGGGAATCAGGGGCGTGCGGCTTTGGGTCCACGCGCCCTGCTCCGATGGAGACATGGACCGCCCCCGGCTCATAAACCAGGAGGCCAGGCGGTACATGCCAGAGCGGCTGTAGATTTGCGACCACATGCTCCACACCGCTGTGGCAGCCACGGTACGCCCGGCACCGCTGCCACGCAAGCTGCCCTCTTCGGTGTCGGGTTTGGCCTGCGCCTCGTTGCGCAGGCGCACCAGGATGTCAGGAATCGGAATCTTGACCGGGCAGACTTCACTGCAAGCTCCGCACAGCGTGGAGGCAAAGGCCAACGGATAGGTGCTCTCCAGGCCCAGCAGATGCGGCGAAATGATCGCGCCAATCGGCCCCGGGTAGGTGGTGCCATAGGCGTGACCGCCGATGCGCGCGTACACCGGGCAATGGTTCATGCAGGCACCGCAGCGGATGCACTGCAAGGTGGCGCGCAATTCCTCATCGGCATAGGCCTGGGTGCGACCGTTGTCCAGCAGGATGAGGTGCATTTCCTCGGGGCCGTCGAGCTCACCAACTCGGCGCGGACCGCTAATCATGTTGACGTAGGTGGTGATCGGCTGGCCGGTGGCCGAGCGCGTCAGCAGGCTCAACAGCGGCGGCACATGCTCCAACTTTTCCACCACTTTCTCGATGCCGGTGATAGCAATGTGCACGCGCGGAACCGTGGTGCACATGCGGCCATTGCCCTCGTTTTCGACCAGGCACAGTGTGCCGGTTTCGGCCACCGCGACGTTCACGCCGGACAGACCGATATCCGCTTCTGCAAACTTGCGCCGCAGCACACGCCGCCCGATGGCGATGAGTGCATCCACGTCTTCGGTGTAATGCACGCCCGGCACTTCCTTGGCAAACAGGGTGGCAATTTCCTGTTTGGTTTTGTGGATGGCCGGCATGATGATGTGCGAAGGCGTCTCGCCCGCGAGCTGCACGATGTACTCGCCCATATCCGACTCAAAGGCCTCGACACCGGCGGCCTCCATGGCGTGGTTAAAGCCAACCTCCTCGCTCACCATCGACTTGCCCTTGATGATGCGGCTTGCCTGAGCCTTGTTAGCAATGGTCAGGGCAATGGCATTGGCTTCGTCGGCGTTTTGCGCCCAGTGCACCTGCACACCGCGCGCCTGCAAGTTGGCCTCCAACTGCTCCAGCAATCGCGGCAGGTTGGCCAGGCTGTATTGGCGAATCGCTTCGCCCAGCGTGCGCAAGCCTTGCAATTCGGAGTCGTCGACAAACTGCGCGCGGCGTTTGCTTTGCAGGTAGTCCATCGCACCACGGAAATTCTTGCGTTGTGCCGGGTCATTCAGCACGCTGCGGCTGCGGGCCTGGAATTCTTCGCGCGGATGAATCGGGATGACTTTTTTCATGCCGCACCACCTTCTTCCGCGGCTTGCGTCTGCAACAGAAGAAGCACAAGCTCCTTGGGGCCGTGCGCGCCATAAGCCAGGGTTTGCTGGATATCGGCGGTCTTGCTCGGGCCGCTGATCAGTAGCGCGTTGGTTGGCATCCCGGCAGACCAGCCTTCCTGCGTCATGGCCTCATGGAAGTCGGCATGGATGTTGGCCTCATCCAACAGCACAAAGTGCACCGGCGGCACCAGCGACATCAGGCGCGGCTCATCGGGCGTGGGCCACAGCACCAGACTGCCGGTTTCTGCAATGGCACTACGGGCCAGGGTCAAAGAGGCATCCACTGCATCAAACAACTGGTCTTGCCACGCGGCGACCGGCTGCTCAAAGCGCAGCACCTGCAGGTTGCCCGGGGCACAAGTTTGCACGGCATTGCCATGCGGCGTGTTGTTACCTACCAGCAGGCGGTGCAATTGCTTGTCGACGCACAACTGCAGCAGTTTGGCGGTCCAGTCGGTGCGCGTTACAACATGCACTTCGGTATGCGCGGCCTCCAGCAGAGTGCACAGGCGGGTGGTGCGTTCAGATGTGCTTTCATGGCGACGCTGCGCGGTGTACCAGGCTGCAACTTCGGGCAAAGTAGGTTGACGGGCGTGGTTTGCCGCACGCAGCCGGCCCAGGATGGCATCGCGCGCGCTCATGCGGCCTCCGGCTTGGCGGGGTTGGTACGGCTCCACAAAAAGCTGGCGATGTGCTCGCCGCTCAAACTGGGCTGCGTGCGTCCCGCCAACTCGTCTTGTTTGGCGGCGCGACCGGTGATATTGAGCAGGCAGCCGCAATCGGCGCTGACCACGCAGCCCACGCCGGTGTCCTTAATCGCGGCCACTTTCTCGGTGACGATGGCCTCGGAAATATCCGGATACAGCATCGCAAAGGTGCCGCCAAAGCCGCAGCACTCTTCCACCCGCGCCTGCACTTGCACGCTGACGTTGCTCAGGCTGTCGAGCAGCGCCGCGCTGGTTTCGTGAGAGCCCATTTGACGGCGTGCGTGGCAGGAGGTGTGCAAGGCAACGCTGCGTGGCGCGCCTTGGTCCTCATGCTGAAAGTTCACCACATGCACCAGGAATTCGGTCAGCTCAAATACGCGCTCGGCCAGCGCGACCGCCCTGGCGTGCAGCACCGGATCACTGGCAAACAGATGCGGGTAATGGGTGCGCATCATGCCGCCGCAGGAGCCCGAGGGCACCACCACCGGCCAGTCTTCGGTAAACAGATGGAGCTGATGCAAGGCCACGCTGCGCGCCTCGTCGGGGTAGCCACTACTGTGCGCCGGCTGACCACAACAGGTCTGCTGCTCAAGGTAATGCACGCGAATGCCTTCGCGCTCCAGCAGGCGCACCGTGTCCAGCCCGGCCTGCGGGCTGAACTGGTCCACCAGACAGGTGGAGAACAAATAGACGTCAGCCGGCTTGGCCGGGTACTGGCGTGCAGGGGCTGCATGCAGGTCCATCGCTTCACTCCTTAAGGGGGCTCATATCTGGCAAATTGGCCTCACCAGATATTGCAGAAAATGTAATGGGATGTTGGGCTCAGGTTCATTGAGTCTTACAAACTGGGCGTGAAATAATTTGGTTTGCATCAGAAGGCCAAACTGGTCTTTCAAGTTGAACCCTTTCCTTTAACCCACCCGGCCAGCCGTGACACATCTCGCCGATGTGGTTTCACCAAGCCATTGCCGACGCGACTTAGTTCAATGGACGAATCCCACGACATCGCGGAAAGTCGGAGCAACCCCAAAAGGCATTGCCGACACCAACGCCTTTGCGCGCAACTCTTCTTGTCATTTCTGCGCCGCATTGCGGGCATCGTGGTGAATCAGTAGCCGATGCCTGAATCGTCAGCCTTGGTCGTGCGGAAGATGCGTTTGAATCGATGGACTGCTCTGCTTGCTTGATCAGTGCTAGGAGCTTTGCTCCGTCAATCAACTCAATATTGCGCCCACTGGCGAATGCCATGGCTTCATTGGTAAATCGGCCTGACGTCACCACATAGCCACCGGTAGCACCTTTGGCCGCCATTACTCCGTAAAGTTCGCGAATCACTTCGACACCTACTTTGTAGGCCTTCCATTGCTTGCATTGGACCAAGAACTTTTCACGTCCTTTGGTCAGAATTAAATCAATCCCGCCGTCCGGCCCACCACCGCCCAGTTCTGCAACGCGGAAACCTTGAAGGCGAAACGCTTCGCCCACAAGTATTTCAAAGTCACGCCACGACATACCATCCAATGCGCTGGCACTTTCCGCCTGAAGTACATCGGTGACCAAGTTTGCGCGTGCCCTTCGACGAAAGACCGAGATGATTGCACCACCAAATCCGATCAATGGAACGATGTACTGCCCCGCCATGGCAAAACCAGTCATCACGCCCTGTATGGCCAAATGACTGACCTGCGCCGGCGGCTCCGTGCTCACCTTTATTGGGTTGGCCAAGCGGTGCAGCACCCAGTAGCCCACAATTGCAAGGCCACACCCCACCCACCACGGCAACATCGACACCAAATCGAGCAGATCTTCCATGGGGCTTGTTTTGCGTTTTCTTGCCATCTCGGTCCTTTGGTTGTGGTGCTTATGCCATTGGATTCGCTCAGGCCGAGGTTGTGACCCAGCCTTGATGGCGCGAACGCTTCGATAACGATGACAGCGACGCAGAAAACAAAAAAGCCATCAATCTTGCGACTGATGGCTTTTTATATTTGGCGGAGTGGACGGGACTCGAACCCGCGACCCCCGGCGTGACAGGCCGGTATTCTAACCAACTGAACTACCA
>CAKZJN010000368.1 GCA_936943465.1 uncultured Rhodoferax sp. | reverse complement strand
GGCCAGGGCCCGCAGCGCCAGCCCTGGTTCTGCTCGGGCTGCCCGCACAACACCTCCACCCGCGTGCCCGAAGGCTCGCGCGCCATGGCCGGCATCGGCTGCCATTTCATGACCATTTGGATGGACCGCGACACGGTGGGCTTCACCCAGATGGGTGGTGAGGGCGTGCCCTGGGTCGGCCAGCAACCGTTCAGCAACGACCGGCACATGTTCGCCAATCTGGGCGATGGCACCTACTTTCATAGCGGCCTGTTGGCCGTGCGCCAGAGCATTGCGGCCGGCGTGAACATCACCTACAAAATTCTTTACAACGACGCGGTCGCCATGACCGGCGGCCAGCAGGTGGGCGAGCGGCCCGAAGGCCACAGCGTGGTGCAGATTGCCCAAAGCATGCGCGCCGAGGGTGCCGTGAAGATCACCATCGTGACCGACGAGCCGGACAAGTACGCGGCCGTGCAGGGCCTGCCCGAGGGCATTGCCATCCAGCACCGCGACACGCTGGACGCGGTGCAACGCGCGTTCCGCGAAATAAAGGGCACCACCGTCATCATTTACGACCAGACCTGTGCCACCGAGAAGCGCCGCCGCCGCAAACGCGGCAGCCTGGTGGACCCGGCCCACCGGGTCGTGATCAACGAGGCGGTGTGCGAGGGCTGCGGCGACTGCAGCGTGCAGAGCAACTGCATCAGCGTGGAGCCGCTGGAGACCGAACTCGGCCGCAAGCGCCAGATCAACCAGAGCAGTTGCAACAAGGACCTGTCCTGCGTGAAGGGCTTTTGCCCCAGCTTTGTGACGGTGGAGGGCGGCAAACTGCGCAAACCCAAGCCCGCCGCGTCCAATGAGGCAGCCGCCGCATGGCCGGCGCTGCCAGAGCCGGCAGTGGCCGATCTGGCACAGGCACCGGGGGGCGTCTGGGGCATTGTGGTGGCGGGCGTGGGCGGCACCGGGGTTATCACCATCGGGCAACTGCTGGGCATGGCGGCGCACATCGAAGGCAAGGGCATCGTCACACAGGATGCCGGTGGCTTGGCGCAAAAGGGCGGCGCCACCTGGAGCCATGTGCTGATTGGCAGCAGCCAGGACGCCATTCGCACCACCCGGGTCGGCATGGCCAGTGCCGACCTGATCATTGGCTGCGACCCGATTGTGGTGGCAGGCAAAGAGACGCTGGTGCGCATGCGCCCCGGGCGTACCCATGTGGCGCTCAACAGCCACAGCACCCCGACCGCCGGCTTTGTGAAAAACGCCAATTGGGTCAACCCGGGCGAGCAGTGCGTGGCCGATATCGCTGGCGTGGTGGGCGAGGACGGACTGGGCACCTTCAACGCCGATGCACTGGCGCTGCATATTCTGGGCGACAGCATTTACGCCAACCCCATGATGCTGGGCTTCGCCTGGCAAAAGGGCTGGATTCCGCTGGAGCGGGCCTCGCTGATGCGGGCGATTGAGCTCAATGGCGTGGCGGTGGACAACAACCGAAGCGCGTTTGACTGGGGGTGCCGCGCCGCCGCCGACCCGACCGCTGTGCAGCGCCTATTGCTACCGGCGCAGACCATTGCTTTCACACCCCGCCGCAAGCCGGGTAAAGAGTCGCTGGAGGCGATGCTGGCCTACCGAGTGGACTACCTGACGCAGTACCAGAATACCGCTTACGCGGAGCAGTACCGGAGTTTTGTGGAGCGGGTGCGCAGCGCCGAAGTCGCTCTCAATGTGGGGGATGCCCTGCCGCTGACCGAAGCGGTTGCGCGCTACCTGTTCAAGCTGATGGCCTACAAGGACGAGTACGAAG
>CAKZJN010000367.1 GCA_936943465.1 uncultured Rhodoferax sp. | reverse complement strand
AAAGTGGCCCCCACTGTCAAAGACCTGCAACAACTGCGCAAGCTGTTGGGCGCGACACTGGCCAAACATCCGACTGTGGATGACGCCACCAGTGACATGATCGCGGCCCTATCCGCTCCCCGTCTGCACCGGGCGCCTTGAAGCTTCAGGGGATCCAGTCGAGGGCGTGCATGTAATCGGGATGCACCATCAGCGCGTCCCAATTCAGCGCTTCATGGCGAGGTAGCAGCGCCACGCGACGCTCCTCGCTGGCCTCACGCGGCAGCCACTGCCCCTTCACCTGGGCCTCGGTCAAACCAGCAATCAGACCGTCAATCGCATTGCCGCCCCCTTCACTGCTTTGCAGCGACTGGTTGCATAGCAACACCATGTCGCAGCCCGCCTCCAGCGCCGCTACCGCGCCTTCGGTGTAACTCACCTGCCGGCCGTCCAGCACGCGGGCGCCTGCCATGGAAAGGTCATCGCTGAAGATGACGCCGTTAAATCCCATCTGGCCGCGCAAGATGTCGTTCAGCCAACGGCTGGAAAAACCGGCCGGCCGGCTATCCACCTTCGGATAAATCACATGGGCCGGCATCACGCTGGTCATGCTGGTGCTGAGCCACCGGTACGGCGCTGCGTCATCCGCCAGAATCGCCTTAAGGCTGCGGCGATCCACCGGCACGTCGAAATGCGAATCCGCCTTGACAAAGCCATGGCCGGGAAAGTGCTTGCCGCAGTTGGCCATGCCACTTTGCAACAGGCCCTGCATCAGGCTCTTGGCCAGCAGGCTCACCACGCGCGGATCGCGTCCAAAGGAGCGATCGCCAATCACGCTGCTGGCACCATAGTCAAGGTCCAAGACGGGCGTAAAGCTCAGGTCCACGCCGCAGGCCCTTAGCTCCGCGCCCAGCACATAACCGCAAGCCGTAGCCGCATTGGTGGCATCCAAAGGGCCGGCCTTTTTGTTGGCCTGGGGTGCTGCCAGCCACATTTCGCCCAGAGCGCGCATGGGCGGCAGGTGGGTAAAGCCGTCGGCCTTGAAGCGCTGCACCCGCCCGCCTTCGTGGTCCACACAAATCAGCAGGTCCGGGCGCAGTTTCTTGATGCTGCTGCACAGCGCAGTCAGTTGGGCACGGTCCGTCCAGTTGCGGGCGAAAAGAATCAGGCCACCCACCAGCGGGTGCTTCAGGCGCGCGCGATCAGTTGCAGTAAGCGACAGGCCGGCAATATCAATGATCAGGGGGGCATGTAGATTCATAGTCAATTCATTTAGCGGGTTGACGGGGATTCAAGGTGTGGCGATCCTGTCGAATCACCCGCACCCGAGCTGGTTTCCACCACACAAAAACTGCCGGCATAGTCGGACTCGTCGGTCACGCTCACAAAGGCCCGCAGGCCCCGCGCTTCAAACCATTCCTTGAGCACGCCGTGCAGCACGATGACCGGCTTGCCGCTGGCCTCCTTGCCGATTTCACACAGACGCCAGGTCATGGGCATGCGCATGCCCATGCCAATCGCCTTGCTAAAGGCTTCCTTGGCGCTGAAACGGGTGGCCAGGTAGCGGACACCACGCTCGGGCCAGCGCGCACTGCGCGCTTTCCAGGTTTTGAACTCCAGGTCGCTCAGGATTTTGAGTGCGAACCGGTCGCCGTGCCGCTCCAGGCTGGCGCGGATGCGACGCACATCACAAATGTCGTTGCCGATGCCGTAAATCATGCCTGCAAGCAGCGCAAATAAGCCTTGATGGTCTCGGTGTAGCCCAGCTCCAGGGCATCGGCAATCAGCGCATGGCCAATGGATACCTCGAGCAGGCCCGGCACCTGCTGCGCAAAGGCCGCCAGGTTGTCGCGGTTCAGGTCGTGTCCGGCGTTCACGCCCAGCCCCGCGTCCAGTGCGGCCTGTGCGGCAGCGGCGAAACGTTGCAACTGGGTGCCCTGGTCGGCCGTGCCCCAGGCTGCGGCATAAGGCTCGGTGTACAACTCGATGCGATCCGCCCCCACGTCCTTTGCCGCCTGCATGGCGATGGGGTCGGCGTCCATAAACAGACTGACCCGCAATCCCAGGGCATGTGCCTGCTCAATCAGCGGGCGCAGGCGCGCGGCATCGGCCGGGAAGCTCCAGCCGTGGTCACTGGTGAACTGCCCCTCGCTGTCCGGCACAAAAGTCACCTGGTGCACCGGCAACTTGCGCGCGCGCAGGTCGGCCACGCAGTCCATCAGGTTGTGAAACGGGTTGCCCTCGACATTGAATTCGCGGTCCGGCCAGGCTTGCAGCAAGGCGGCCAAGTCGGTCACATCGTCCGCGCGAATATGCCGGGCGTCGGGGCGCGGGTGGACGGTGATGCCAGCGGCACCCGCCTCCAGGCACAGCGTGGCCGCGCGGGTCACGCTGGGGATGCCCAGGTGACGCGTGTTGCGCACCAGTGCCACTTTGTTGAGATTGACGGAGAGATGGGTTGTGCCGTGGGTCATAAAGCTTGAATGTCCAACATCATTTGACGTGAACGCAGGGTGCGGACCCCGCAATGGTAGTGCAGCAAATGGCGCAACTGAGGTTTGAGCGAGGCCATCAGCTCCGCACACACGCGCAAGGTGGTGGTGAACGGTGTGCTGTCTTCCAAGGCGCTCTGTAACCGCAACCACTGTGCGCCTTCCAGCGTGGCGCGGTCCTCGGAATGCGCCTGGCGCAGACCGCCTTCGGGGACCAGCGTGTAGTGCAGCGCCGCGTCCAGCCCGGCCAAAGTCAGCGTCTGGCGATCCAGTTGCGGCAACAGCCCCACCTCGCGCAACAGCAGCAACTCCCAGGTGCGCAGCGC
>CAKZJN010000366.1 GCA_936943465.1 uncultured Rhodoferax sp. | reverse complement strand
CCCATGCGCACATTCAGGCCGGCCATGTGGAAGATGCGCCGCATCTGGGCCAGATTGCTCAGGTAAGTGGTGCTGCGGACATCGTTTTCCGGAATGATCAGCAGGTTGCGGGCTTCGGGGCAGATCTTTTCGATGGCGGCCATGGCCGCTTGCACGGCCAGCGGCAGCATCGAGGGCGTGAGGTTGTGCCAGCCGCGCGGGAACAGGTCGGTATCGACCGGCGCGAGCTTGAAGCCCGCATTGCGCACATCGACCGAGCAGTAAAACGGCGGCGTGTGCTCCATCCACTCCAGACGGAACCAGCGCTCAATCGCCGGCATCGAGTCCAGAATGCGCTGCTCCAGTTCGTTGATGGGACCAGTCAGGGCAGTAACGAGATGCGGGACCATGCGGTGCTTTCTTGTTTATTTACGAACTTCGCCTTCGCCCAGCACCACGTACTTGAGCGAGGTCAGGCCCTCGATGCCCACCGGTCCCCGGGCATGGAATTTGTCGGTGCTGATGCCGATTTCGGCCCCCAGGCCGTACTCAAAGCCATCGGCAAAGCGGGTGCTGGCATTGACCATGACGCTGCCCGAATCCACTTCGCGCAAAAAGCGCTGCGCGTGCATGTGGTCGCGGGTGAGGATGGCGTCGGTGTGGTGGCTGCCATAGCGGTTGATGTGGGCAATCGCTTCGTCCAGCCCCGCCACCACCTTGACGCTGATGATCGGCGCCAGGTATTCCTCGTACCAGTCCTGCTCGGTGGCATCAGCCAGCTTGGCATCGCCCAGGCTTTGCAAAATGGCGCGGCCCTCGGGGCAAGTGCGCATTTCCACACCCTTGTCGGCATAGACGCGACCGATCAGCGGCAAAAACTCTGCCGCCACGCCGCGCGCCACCAGCAGGCTCTCGGTGGCGTTGCAGGGGCTGTATTTGTTGGTTTTGGCGTTGTCGGCCACGGTGACGGCCATGGCGATGTCGCAGGGATCGTCCACATAGGTGTGGCAATTGCCGTCCAGGTGCTTGATGACCGGCACCTTGGCGTCGCGGCTGATGCGCTCGATCAGGCCCTTGCCGCCGCGCGGAATGATGACGTCCACATACTGCGGCATGGCAATCAGTTGGCCCACGACTTCGCGGTCGGTGGTTTGCACCAGTTGCACGACTTCTGCCGGCAGGCCACTTTCCACCAGCGCCTGTTGCACCAGCTTGGCCAGCGCCTTGTTCGAGTCAATCGCCTCGGAACCGCCGCGCAGGATGCAGGCGTTACCGCTCTTGATCGACAGGCTGGCGGCCTCAATCGTCACATTCGGGCGGCTTTCGAAAATCATGCCGAACACGCCAATCGGCACGCGCATCTGGCCCACGCGGATGCCGCTGGGTTGCTGCTTCATGCCAATGATTTCGCCAATCACATCGCCCATGGCCGCCAGTTGCTCGCAGCCTTCGGCACAGGTTTCCAGCACCTTGGGGGTGAGGCGCAGGCGGTCCACCATGGGCGCTGCCAGCCCTGCCGCGACCGCGCGCTCCAGGTCTTTGGCGTTGTCCACCTGCAAGGCCTGGGTGTTTTCACGCAGCAGTGCCGCCAGGCGGCGTAGGGCCTTGTTTTTCACGGCTGCGGAAGCAGACGCCATGACGGCCGACGCGGCCTTGGCCTGCAGGCCCAGGGTTTGGGTGAGTTCGGAGATATTGAGCGCGTTCATGCCCCGATTTTCGCAGAACACCGGGGCTTATCCGAAATAAAGCCCACACGGGGTCCACTGGCTAAACGGTCAAGCCGATTAGCCGGGGTGCGGCTCCATGCCCCCCTCACCAGAAAGCGCTTCATGCCATTTAATTCACGCCGGCGGGTTGCAATGGGCATCGCCGCGCTGCTGTACGCCTTCACGCTCTAAGCCGAGAGCACCGGTTTGACCGAGTACAGAAAGGCCAAACAACGCTGGCAGACCGCAGCGCTGCACGATTACCAGTTCACGCTGGTGCACACCGGTTTTTGTTTCGGTGAAGCCAACGGCCCCCTGCGCGTGACGGAGCGGGTATTTGTGGACTATTACAAGATGATGGCGGACGAGGAACTCATCTACACGCTAAGCGACTTTAGCCACTAGCGCCACGGCCTTGCTACCATCCCGCTGCCTCCAGTCACGCAGCAAGGCCAGTCCATGATCCAGCTTTACCAGTTTGCCCCAGCCCTCGGCCTGCCCAATGCCAGCCCGTTTTGCATGAAGCTGGAAACCTACCTGCGCATGGCGGGTCTGCCATTTGAAATTCCGCGCTTCAAGCT
>CAKZJN010000365.1 GCA_936943465.1 uncultured Rhodoferax sp. | reverse complement strand
CACTGCCCTTTAACAACTTGGTAGCGCGGATGATAACCAAATAAAAAACGGTGCCTACCCGCAAATAGGCACCGCCTCGACAGGGTCAAAACCCTGTGCTTTTTCAGGGCCGTTTGGCGATCACCTGATCAACCAGACCGTACTCCTTGGCCTCGTCGGCCGACAGGTAGTAATCGCGCTCGGTGTCGCGCTCAATCTTCTCCAGGGGCTGGCCGGTGCGCTCCGCCAAAATCTTGTTGAGTTGCTCGCGCGTCTTGAGAATCTCGCGGGCGTGGATTTCGATCTCAGTCGCCTGGCCTTGGGTACCGCCCAAAGGCTGGTGAATCATGACCTTGGAGTTGGGCAGCGAGAACCGCTTGCCCTTGGCGCCTGCTGCCAGCAAAAAGGCGCCCATGCTCGCCGCCATGCCGGTGCAAAGCGTCGACACATCAGGCTTGATGAAGTTCATGGTGTCAAAAATCGCCATGCCGGCGCTGACCGAACCACCGGGGGAATTGATGTAGAAAGAAATGTCCTTGTCAGGATTTTCACTTTCAAGAAACAGCAACTGCGCCACCACCAGATTGGCGGTTTGGTCATTCACCGGGCCCACCAGAAAAATGACGCGCTCTTTGAGCAAACGCGAGTAGATATCGTAGGAACGCTCACCGCGGCCCGACTGCTCGATCACCATAGGCACCATGCCCAAGCCCTGAATGTCCATTGCGCTTGGCGCACCATATTTCACGTTCATAGCGTCTCCAGAAAAGGTCTACCGAATGTACCTAAAAACCCGAACCAAAAAGCAAATGGGGCTTTGGTACGGAACTACAAGCCCCGCACTAGCCCCATTTGCCGACAAGCGTCAGTGGATTAGTTCTGCGCCATCAATTCGTCGAAAGACACGGCCTTGTCAGTCACCTTGACCTTGGACAAAACGAACTCGGTCACATTGTTTTCAATCACGATGGCTTCGACTTCAGCCATGCGGCGGTTGTCGCCGTAGTACCAACGCACCACGTCGGCCGGCTTTTCGTAGCTGGCAGCCAGTTCATCGATGTGGGCCTTGATCTGCTCGGGCTTGGCAGCCAGTTCGTGGGCACGGACCAGCTCAGCCACCACCAGACCCAGGCGCACGCGGCGCTCGGCTTGGGGGCGGAAGATATCTTCAGGAATCGGTGCCTTGTCAGCGTCCTTGATGCCGCGTTGCTTCAGGTCGGCGCGGGCGCCTTCCACCATGCGGTCCAGTTCCGCTTGCACGCTGGACTTGGGCAGGTCGAGTTCCGCCTTGGCAATCAGCGCGTCCATGACGGCTTGCTTGTTGCGGTTGAGCAGGCGGTACTTGACTTCGCGGTCCAGGTTCTTGCGGATGTCTGCGCGCAGGCCTTCCACGCTTGCGTCGGCAATACCCAGCGTCTTGGCCAGAGCGCCATCGACTTCAGGCAGGTTGGCGGCTTCAATCTTCTTGACCGTCACCAGGAAGTCGGCGGTCTTGCCGGCAACGTCTTGACCGTGGTAGTCGGCGGGGAAAGCCAGCGGGAAAGTCTTGCTTTCGCCGGACTTCATGCCACGGGTGGCTTCTTCAAATTCTTTCAGCATCTGGCCGTCGCCCAGAATGAACTGGAAGTCAGCGGCCTTGCCACCGGCAAAGGGTTCGCCGTCGATCTTGCCTTCAAAGTCCACGGTCACACGGTCGGTGTCCTGAGCGGCGGCATCTTGCGCGCGCTGGGCAAAAGTGCGGCGCTGCTTGCGCAGAATTTCCACCGTCTTGTCGATGGCGCCATCGGTCACTTCGGTGCTGATCTTTTCCACTTCAGCGGTAGACAGGTCACCGATCTTGACTTCAGGGAACACTTCAAACACGGCGTCAAAAGCCATTTGGCCTTCGGGTGCTGTTTCGGCTTCGGTGATGCGGGGCTGACCGGCAACACGCAGCTTGGCTTCGTTGGCAGCGGTGGCAAAGGCCTCGCCCACCTTGTCGTTCATCACTTCGTAGTGAACGGAGTAGCCGTAGCGCTGGCTCACCACGTTCATGGGAACCTTGCCGGGACGGAAGCCGTCCATCTTCACGGTGCGAGCGAGCTTGCGCAAACGGGTTGCCACCTCGTTTTGAATGGTGCCCACTGGCAGCGTCAGCGTGATCTTGCGTTCCAGCTTTTCCAGAGTTTCTACAGTAACTGCCATTGTCATTCTCCTAAATCAGGGTTGCGGCCCGGGCCGTCGCATCGCAACGGGCTCGAACCGGCTATTTCGTTCAAGGTGGTGCGCGGGGGGGGACTCGAACCCCCACACTGTTGCCAGCGTCAGGACCTAAACCTGGTGCGTCTACCAATTTCGCCACCCGCGCAAAAAATCAGGGGTTGGCTGCTGGCGTCCACCCCTGGGACCGGCCTGCAGCTAACCGCTCAAAATCGGTAAGCCTGCTATTTTAACCTGCTGCGGGGGTGTCTCTTCGAACACGGAACCAAGCCGCATACATCGCGGGCAAAGCCAGCAGGGTCAGCACCGTCGCGACGATCAGTCCGCCCATGATGGCAACTGCCATGGGGCCCCAAAAAACCGAGCGCGACAGCGGAACCATGGCCAGCACGGCTGCGGCTGCGGTCAGCACAATGGGGCGCAGGCGTCGCACGGCCGACTCCACAATGGCATCCCAGGCCTTCACCCCTGCCGCCCGATCCTGCTCAATCTGGTCAATCAGGATGACCGAATTGCGCTGAATCATGCCCATCAGCGCAATCACACCCAGCAGCGCCACAAACCCGAAGGGCCGGTCAAACACCAGCAGCGCCCCGGCCACACCGGCGATACCCAGCGGGCCCGTCAGGAACACCAGCATGGCGCGGCTGAAGCTATGCAACTGCAGCATCAGCAGCGTGAAGGTAATAAACAGCATGATCGGCACGCCGGCGACAATCGAGTCCGAGCCCTTGGCGCTTTGCTCCACTGCACCAGCCACGGCAATCCGGTACCCGGCCGGCCATTTCGCACTGAGTTCCTTCAAGGCCGGCAGCAACTCGTTGGTCACCGTGGCGCCTTGCAGACCTTCAACAATGTCACTTTGCACCGTGATGGCGTAGTCGCGGTTTTCCCGCCACATGACGCCGGGTTCCCAGGCAAAAACCGGTTTGGCAATTTGCAACAGCGGAATCGACTTGCCAGAGGCCGTGGGCAGATAGGCGTTGCCCATGTCGGTAATCGCGTTGCGCTCCTCCAGCGGTTGGCGCAAAACAATGTCGATCAGTTTGTCGCCTTCCTGGTACTGCCCGATGGTCGAGCCGGACAAAATGGTGCGCGACGCCTGTGCAATGGACTGGCTGGTGACGCCCAGCGCACGGGCCTTGGCTTGATCGACCTCCAAGCGCAGCACCTTGATGGATTCATGCCAGTTGTCGTTCACACCGCGTGTATTCGGGCTGGCGCGCATGGCTGCCTTGACCGTATCGGCATAGCCCCGCAGGACGATCGGGTCCGGCCCCACCACGCGGAACTGCACCGGATATTCCACCGGCGGCCCGTTCGGCAATAACTGCACCCGCCCGCGAACCTCTGGAAATTCCTGTGCCAGCACGGCCGGCAGCTTTTGCTTGACTGCGTCCCGGCTCTTCAGGTCTTTGGCAACCAGCATGAATTGCGACACATTGCTCTGCGGAAAAATCTGGTTCAGCGACAAATAAAAGCGCGGCAGACCGGAGCCAACCCAGGTCGTCACGTTGGCAATGCCCTCCACCTGCAGCAGTCGCGCCTCCAGGCGCTTGGTCACTTCCTCGTTGGCGGCAAATGAGGTGCCTTCCGGGAACCACACATCCACCAGAATCTCCGGCCGTGCCGAATCCGGGAAAAACTGCTGCTGCACTTTGCCCATACCTGCCAGCCCCAATACGAAGACCAGCACAGTGCCGCCAATCGTCCACCAGCGATAGGTCAGGCACCAGTTCAACACCCGGCGAAAGGCCAGATAAAACGGCGTATCAAAGTGCTCATGCGGCCCGGTTTCGGGGCCACGCTTGTCTTCCGGATGAAACTGGTTGGGCTTGATTTTGAGGAACACCGTGCCGAGGTAGGGCACAAAGTACACCGAGACAATCCAGCTCAGCACCAGCGAAATGACCGTCACCGCAAAAATGGCAAAGGTGTACTCACCGGTCATGGACTTGGCAATGCCAATCGGCAGAAAGCCGGTGGCCGTGATGAGTGTGCCGGTCAGCATGGGCATGGCCGTGACCTCATAGGCAAAGGTCGCCGCGCGCACCTTGTCGTAGCCCTCTTCCATCTTGCGCACCATCATTTCCACCGCAATGATGGCGTCGTCCACCAGCAAACCCAGCGCCACGATCAGCGAACCCAGGGAAATTTTGTGCAGCCCGATGTTGAAATAGTTCATTGCCAGAAAGGTCACTGCCAGCACCAGCGGAATCGTGATGCCCACCACCAGGCCAGGGCGGATATCCAAGTAATAGCGCTTCCAAATGGGATGAGCCCCCCGCCGCTTGTGCATGCCCAGGGCAATAAAACTTACCGCCAGCACAATGACCACCGCCTCAATCAGGGTGCTAATGAATTCGTTCACCGAATTGGACACAGCACGCGGCTGGTCCTGCACCTGTGACAGGGTGATGCCGGCCGGCACGTCCTTTTCGATCTTGGCAAATGCCTTCTTGAGCGACTTGCCCAGGGCAATGATGTCGCCCCCCTTGGCCATGGATACGCCCAGCGCAATCACTTCCTTGCCATGGTGGCGAACCTTTACATACGGCGGATCGATATAGGCCTGCCGGATCTCGGCAATGTCCCCCAGCCGGAACTGATTGCCCGAAGCACCGCGGATCGGCATGGCGCGCAGTTGCTCCAGCGCCTTGAATTGCCCTGCCACCCGGACTTGCACCACATCGAGCGGGGTGTTCACCACACCGGCGCTTTCCACCGCGTTTTGCTGGTTCAGTTGTGATAGCACCTGGTTCAGGTCCAGCCCCATCTGCGCCAGTCGCTTTTGCGAAATTTCGACGAATACCTTTTCGTCCTGGTCGCCAAAAAGCTGCACCTTGGCCACATCGGGCACACGCAACAGTTCCAGCTTGGCTTGTTCGGCGAAGGCCTTGAGCTCGGCGTAGTTAAAGCCGTCCCCCTCCAGCGCGTAAATCACGCCGTACACATCCCCAAAATCGTCGTTAAAGAACGGTCCCAGCACGCCTTGCGGCAGGGTGCCGCGCATGTCGCCCACTTTTTTGCGCACGGTGTACCAGACGTTGGACACCTCGGAGGGCTTGGAGTAGTCCTTCAGCTCCAGCGTAATTTGAGAAACCCCGGGCTTGGAATAGCTGCGGATTTTGTCGGCGTAAGGAGCCTCCTGCAGCGTTTTTTCCAGCTTGTCAGTCACCTGCTCGGCCACTTGCTGGGCGGTGGCTCCCGGCCAGTAGGTTTGAACCACCATGGCGCGAAAGGTAAAGGGCGGGTCTTCGTCCTGCCCAAGCTGAAAGTAGGCGGCAAAGCCGAGCACCATCAGCACCACCATCAGGTAGCGGGTGAGCGGGCCGTGCTCCAGGGCCCATTTGGACAGGTTGAATCCCTTGGCGGCTTGATCCTGCGTCATGGGCAACTCAATTCTTGACAGCCGATGCGGAGACAGCCTGTGCAGCAGCAGGTGCCTGGTACAGCGTCACCTTCTGTCCCGGTGACAACACATGCACCCCGGCGGTCACCACCTGCATGCCGGCTTGCAAACCGCTCTTAACCACCACATCGTTGCCATCGGCCGTGGCAATTTCAATAGGCGTCAGTTGTACCGTCATGTTGCCGGTCTGCAGCACCCACACGGCCGTGTTCTGGCCCTCTTTAACCAGCGCGCTGGTGGGCAGTTTGAACACCGGTTGCGCGGCGTGCGACAGGGCTGCAGCCTTCAGCGTGACGGTGGTGCCCAAAGGCAGTGCATCTTTGCTGTCCAGCCCTGCCTTGACGGCAAAGGTCCGGGTCACCGGGTCGGCGCTGGCGGCCACCTCCCGGATTTGCGCTTTCATGGGAGCGCTGCTTGCCCACGCCACCACGGTGGCCGCTGACCCCACCCGCAAGGCCTGTACTTTGTCCTCCGGCACGGCAAAAACAACGTCCCGAGGACCATCTTTTGCGATGCGCACGACTGGTGTTCCGGCGGCTATAACCTGTCCCGCCTCGGCATCGGTTGCCGTTACCACGCCTGACACATCGGCCACCAGCGTGGTGTAACGGGCCTGGTTGCCCTGCCCGGCCAACTGGGCTTGCGCCTGATCCCATTGGGACTGAGCGGACTTCAGGCTGGCCTCGTGCCGCTCCAGTTCTGCCGGACTAATGAAGTTCTGATCGCGCAGTTCCTTGAAGCGCTTGAAGTTCGCAGCCGCCAAGTCCCGGTTGGTGGTCGCCGCCGCCACTTGGGCTCGTGCTGCATCGACGGAGAGTTGGTAGTCCTGGGAGTCGAGTTGGGCCAGAACCTCACCCGCCTTCACATGCTGCCCCACCTCAGCCGCCCGGCGGGTGATCTTGCCGCCCACCCGGAAGCCCAGCCGCGATTCCACGCGGGCCTTTACTTCTCCGGAAAACTCCATTTCGGAAGAGGGACTGCCCAGCCCCACGGTGATCACTTTGACCGAGCGAATCGGATCTTCGGCGGGCGCCGGCTTGGAACAGGCCGAAAGGAGACCCGCAAGCGCGG
>CAKZJN010000364.1 GCA_936943465.1 uncultured Rhodoferax sp. | reverse complement strand
GTCACCGGCATGCCGCGCAAAGTCTCCGCCTCGACTTGCTGTGCACCCAACCGGTACACGGCATGTTGGGCACGCTCGGTGTGCTCGCGTATTTCTGCCTGACGCCGCTCCGCCTTGCCTGCCTGCCATTGCCCCAGATGCACAAACAACGCCAGCCCCAGCACGACGGCAATGCCGGGAATCAGGCGGGGACGGAACTCGAAATTAGGCATCAAACAGGTGGTGGCAAAGGGTGGCGGGCATAATCATGGATCACTTTTCTCTGACGCATCATGCTGACAAAGATTCTCATCGTCGCCGTACTGGTATTGATCCTCGCCAGCCTGGGTAGCGCCTTGGCGCTGCTGTTTCGCAAGGAAGGCGAAAAAAGCCGAGTGGCACAGGCGCTCACGATCCGGGTGGCGCTGTCCATCGGCCTTTTTGTGACACTGCTAACCGGGTTTTACTTCGGCATTATTCCGATGCACGGGTTGCGCTAAAGCGCCCCCCGCTCCCGTCGCTTGAAGCCGGCTTAGAGCCAGTAGACAAACACGAACACGATCAGCCAGACCACGTCCACAAAGTGCCAGTACCAGGCGACGGCCTCAAAGGCAAAGTGGTCGTGCTCGGAGAAGTGACCCTTGAGGCTACGACCCAACATCACGGCCAACATGATGGCGCCCAGCGTCACGTGCATGCCGTGGAAGCCGGTGGTAATGAAGAAGGTCGCGCCGTACACACCAGCACCCAGGGTCAGGCCCAGTTCACTGTACGCATGCATGTATTCGTAGGCCTGAAAGCCCATGAAGACCACACCCAGCGCAATCGTCAGGAACAGGCCCATATTCAGTTGGCTACGCTTGTTTTTCACCAAGCCCCAGTGTGCCCAGGTCAGCGTGGCACCGGAAGTCAACAGCAGCAAGGTGTTGATAGCGGGAACGCCCCAGGCCGACATGGGCGTGAAGGTTTCGCCCAAGGGGCCACTGCTGGGCCAGACGCCAGTGAAACCGGCATACGGCGTGTACTGCTGTTCGTAGCCGCCAAGTTCTGGCAACGAGATGCGGCGGATGTAGAACAAAACGCCAAAGAAGCAGGCAAAGAACATCACTTCAGAGAAGATGAACCACACCATACCGATGCGGTACGAACGGTCTTCCCAGCGGGTGTACACGCCGCTTCGGTTCTCGCCAATCACCTCGCCAAACCATCCGACGATCACGTACAAGATAAGCGCCGCACCAAACAGCATGCTCCAGATGCCTGGGGGCACGCCATTGAGGCGGAAGATAAAGCCCAGAGCCAGCATGAAGATACCGACCGAGAGGAACGTGGAGTAATTGCTCGTCGCCGGGACAAAGTAATGTCCTTTGGCTTCGGGCGTTGTAGTGGTCGTCATGGTTCGTTCCTTCTGGTCTCTAAGGGTTCTAATGCAAACGGGCGATCAAACAGGCGCTTTGGGCGCTTCGAAAAAGGTATAGGAAAGGGTTACCGTTCCCAAATCGCGACTCATCTCGGGGTTCACCACAAACACCACCGGCATGGTGCGTTCTTCACCGGGCTGGAAGGTTTGCTGGCTAAAACAAAAACATTCAATCTTCTGAAAATAGGGTGCCGCTACTGCGGGCGTCAGGCTGGGAACGGCCTGCCCCACAAACACCTTGTTCATCTTGTTCTTGACGGTGTAGCTGGTGTGAATTACTTCGCCCGGGCGCACGCGCATGGTGAACTGCTCGGCTTTCATGTCCAGCCCCACGCCCGGCATGGCATGGCTCAAAAACTCCACATTGACCCAACGGGTGGTATCAATCTGGGTGTTCTTGCTTTGTTCCAGCGCCATCGTATTGGTGCGGCCGTTCAAGCCAGTCAAGCGGCAGATCACGTCATACAAGGGAACCAACGCAAAACCGAAGCCGCTAAAGAACACGACCACCAGCACCAACTGCCAGGCCATCTTCCGGTTGGCGGACTTCTGCTCCGTAGCTTGCATGGTGGTCACAGGGGACGGTATTTCCAGAGCGAAATCAGGAAAATTGCAACTGCAATGCCACCCATCAGGTAGGCCAGACGCACGTTATTCTTCTTGCGGCGTGCCCACTCCTGGGCGTCGGCCACCGAAGCTTGGTTGTCCTTGATTGCAGTCATCGTGTCCGTATTTCCGCTTATTTCACGATCGGCTGAACGTCGAAGGTATGGTGCGGTGCGGGGGACGGCACGGTCCACTCCAGACCCTCTGCGCCTTCCCAGGACTTGGCTTCCGACTTGACACCGCCACGCACATTCTTCACCACGTTGTAGATGAAGATCAGGTGGGATGCACCCAGAATGAAAGCACCTACGGTGGACAACAAGTTCCACTCGCTAAACATCACCGGATAGTCAGGAATGCGACGGGGCATGCCGGCCAGACCCACCAGGAATTGGGGGATAAAGGTCAGGTTAAAGCCAATCATCACCACCCAGAAGTGGAGTCGGCCAAGACGCTCGTCCAGCATGTGACCGGTCCACTTGGGCAGCCAGTAGTACACGCCGGCCATGGCACCCATCACGGTGGTGGGGTACAGGGCGTAGTGGAAGTGGGCCACCAGGAAGTAGGCGTTGTGGTACTGCGGGTCAGCCGCCGCATCGGCCAGCACCAGACCAGTCAAACCACCCCAACCGAACAGAATCACGAAACCCACGGCAAACAGCATGGGAGTCTCGAAGCTCAGGGAGCCGCGCCAGATGGTTGCAATCCAGCAGAAGAACAACACCGCCAGGGGCAGAGAAATCAGCATGGTGCTGTACATGAAGTACAACTGCCCGCCAACCGACATACCGCTGGTAAACATGTGGTGCGCCCACACGACCACGGACAGGGCACCGATACCCCACATGCCATAGACCTGCGCCTTGTAGCCATAAACCGGCTTACGGGCGAAAGCAGACAGGACGTGCGGAACCACGCCGCAAATCGGCAGCAGCAGCACGTACACCTCAGGGTGACCCATGAACCAGAAAATGTGTTGCCACAGCACCGGGTCACCGCCACCCGCGGCAGTGAAGAAGTGGGTATCAAAGTGACGGTCCATTAGAACCATGGTCACGCCACCCGCCAGCACCGGCATGATGGTGATCAACAGGATGGCGGTCACCAGGAAACCGTGTGCAAACAGCGGCATCTTGAACAGGGTCATGCCAGGGGCGCGCATGTTCAGGATGGTCACGATCACATTGATGGACCCCAGAATGGACGACACGCCGAGCATGTGGACTGCAAAAATGGCGAAGTCCATGCCCCAGCCGCTTTGAACGGACAAAGGTGCGTACATGGTCCAGCCGGTGTCTACGGCACCAGGGCCCACGCCAAACACGCCCAGGAAGAAAGGCAGTGTCAGCATGATGGCCGCAGGCGGCAGAATCCAGAAGCCCCAGTTATTCAGGCGCGGCAACGCCATGTCGGGTGCACCCAGAATCAGGGGCAGCATGTAATTGGCAAGGCCCGTAGCGGCCGGCATGGCAAAACCGAACACCATGATCAGGCCGTGCAGCGTAATCAACTGGTTGAAAAACTCGGGCTGCATGAGTTGCAGGCCGGGTTTGAACAGTTCGGCACGCACGCCCAGAATCATGGCGCCGCCGGTCAACAGCATCACAAAAGCAAAGATCAGGTACATCAGACCGATGTCTTTGTGGTTGGTGGTCTGAATCCAGCGCATCAGTCCGCCAGGTTGGTGGTGGGCATCGTGGGCTGCGTCATGCGGCAGGTCGTGGGCCAAATCGTGTGCCATGGGCGACTCCTTCAGTACTTGCTTATTCAATTAGGGGGTGGTCTTGGCGGCAACTGCCACCACACCGGCCTTTTTGCTGTCGAGCCAGGTCTTGAACTCGGCTTCAGACACCACATTCACGACCACCGGCATAAAGCCGTGCTCTTTGCCACACAGCTCAGAGCATTGGCCCCGGTAGGTACCCACGGTATCCACCTTGGCCCAAAACTCGCGCAGGAAACCAGGCACCGCATCGCGCTTGACACCAAAAGCGGGGACCCACCAGCTATGAATCACGTCGTTGGAGGTGGTAATAAAGCGGATCTTTTTGCCCACGGGCAACACCAAAGGATTGTCCACTTCCAGCAGGTAATGTTCACCCTTGGGGGCCAGGTTTTCAATTTGTTCGCGGGGGGTCGTCAGGCGGCTGGTAAAGCGCACGCCTTCTGACGGGAATTCGTATTGCCACAACCACTGGCTACCGGTGACCTTGACCACCAGCTCTGCATCGTTCTTGGTGTCTTCGTACATCTTGACCGCGTGATAGGCCGGAATACCGAAAACACCGTAGTCCAGAATCAGCAGAAACGCAAAGGGGGACAGGACCCACAGCCATTGCTTGCGGTTGCGTGGGCCGGTGAAAGTTGCGGCGGTTGCACCACGCGATTTGCGGTGTGCGTAGAACGAATACAGCATGAGTGCCAGCACGCCGAAAAACAGCGTCAGCGCGATCACCATGAACAGGTTGTGCACATGAAGCGTCTCATGCGCAATCGGCGTCACAGGTTGCGGAAAACTCCACGAATACTCTGCCCATGTAGCACCAGCTCCCAGGGCCGCAAAGACGCCCAGGACCAAATTTTTCAAGCCTTGCATAAAACGCTGTCCTATGAATTTATCGCTGGTTTTTGACTTAACGCAACCAGAACCCTAGAGTGTAACGGTAGTCACACCCTTCCCAAGTCAGGGCAAACCATCATCCCAATATTGCCCGTGCGGTCGGCCAGACCATCATCACCACAATGGCAAAGGGCGCTACCGCCCAGCAAATTTCCACCGCAACGGACCCGTGAAAGTTCGGCAGGTGGTCTCCGCCGCGCCGATGACGCAACCACATCGAAGCGACCATCACCACAAAAACAGACGCAAAAACCACGAGGCACAAAACCATCAGGATCCAACGCATGTTTTGAAGTAATTCGGCCACGCCGTAGTCCTTTTTCGAGAAAGCGGCGAATTCTATCCGCCAAGTTCCAGTCTTTAGCGAGGCCGGGCTTTTCCCGCACCCAAGGTCTGACGCATTTCTTCCAACGTAATTCGGGATTGGCCCGCCACCGGCAGACGCGGCGGTGGTTTGAAGGCGTGACCGTAAATCACTTCAAAAGTTAGCTGAAGGCGCCCCGGCTCCTGCGGACTCGCCAGATGCGGGGGCATCTGCCGCTTGAACTCCGACAACCAGGACTTGCCGCGCAACGCGCCGAAACGCTGGGGATGCAGGTTGCGGCCCAGACCGCGCAGCTCAGCCAGCAAGCTTTCGGGCGAACCATAGGTGAGCGTGATGCGCTCCATATCCACAATCGGCTCACCAAAACCGCTATGCACCAGCATGTCGCCCCAATCGTGCATATCGGTAAATTCGTGGCTCGGTGCGCCCCAGCCATTGGCCGCGTACAGCCCGCGCAGCTCACGCAGCGTGTCGGGCCCCAGGCAAGAAAACATCAGGAAGCCATCCACCTCCAGCGACTGATGCCATTGCCGGATCGTGGCCAGCGGGTCGGCTTCCATATGCAGTGCCATATTGGCCCACAGCATTTGGACCGGCCGTTCTGGCGGTCCAAAAACCACCGCCGGCGGGCGACGGGCCAACGGGTTCCACCGTCTCGGCTGCAAGACTTTCTTGGCGACCTCGGCTTGCTTTGGCTCAGCCTGAAAGGCGTAGGCCTGGGACTTCGGATAGCGCGCCTCCAGCAAAGCATGGGCCTGCAGCCCGCCCCGCAAAGGGTTCCAGTGCAGCCACCGATCGGGCGTGCGCGCAATCCACTGCAGGCGCGACTCCATGCGGCGCGCAACCTCTTCATGCAACCACGGCGACTCAGCGGGCAACTGCTTTGCCCAGCGCAGCGCGGTGGTCGGATCGATCGTGGGAGGGCGCTGGTTGCTCATGGGAGCGGCAAGTATATTGGCTGCATGTTTCGACAATTAGTAGACGGGTTTTTAGCCCGCATACCCAGCCAGTGCGCGGTTTGCCATGCCTGGCCGGGCCACGCGTTGTGCGCGGCCTGCGTCAACCAGTTCGCCCAACCCGTACCGCGATGCCAGACCTGCGCCTTGCCGGTCCTGGCGTCCATGCGCCAGTGCGGCCGCTGCATTACAAACCCACCGCCGCTGGATGGGGCATTGGCTGCGGTAAGTTACGCCTACCCTTGGTCCGGGCTGATCGTCCAGTTCAAGTTCCATGAAGACACGGCCTGGGCGCGCAGCATGGCCACCTTGCTGCGCAGCACGCCCTGGGTGGAGCCGGCACTGGATGCTGCGGACTGGCTGATTCCCGTACCGCTTTCTGGGGAGCGCCTGCGCGAACGTGGCTTTAATCAGGCCTTGCTGCTGGCCCGTGCACTGGATCGCGACAAAACCCGCCCCAACCTGCTGTTGCGCATTCAGCACTCCCCAGCGCAAAGCACCTTGTCACGCAAGGAACGGGTACGCAATCTGCAAAGCGCCTTTGCCATCGAGCCGGACCACTATGCATCGCTGCGCGGCAAGCGCTGTGTGCTGGTGGATGACGTCATGACCACCGGCTCCACGCTCCATGCCGCTGCCAACGTGCTGCGCGCCGCCGGCGCCGCAAACGTCACAGCCCTGGTGTTCGCCCGTACGGAATAATGGCGCACCTTTAGAAGCGCCCCGCATGTTCCATATTGTTCTGGTCGAACCCGAAATTCCCCCCAACACTGGCAACGTCATCCGGCTGGCCGCCAATACCGGCTGCAGCCTGCATCTGGTGGAGCCCCTGGGCTTTTCGATGGACGACAAGCACATGCGCCGCGCAGGGCTCGACTACCACGAGTACGCCACCGTATCGCGGCACGCCGACTGGCCGACCTTCTTGAAAACGGCCCAGCCCGATCCGCATCGCCTGTTCACGCTGACCACGCGGGGAGCCCACAGCCCGCACGCCATTGCTTTTAAACCGGGCGACTGGCTGGTGTTTGGTTCTGAAACCCGGGGACTGTCAGACGCAGTGCGGGCCAGCTTTCCGCCGGAACAGTGCCTGCGCCTGCCCATGCGCGAGGGGCAGCGCAGCCTGAATTTGTCCAACGCGGTGGCAGTTACCGTCTTTGAAGCCTGGCGCCAGAACGGATTTGCCTAAACCCCTGCCCCCATTGCGCAGTGACTAGCGCTGGTCAAGCCACTGGCAAATCGGTTTCCACAATTCCAGATCCCGCTCCACCCTGGCCGGCGCCACATCAAACACCGTCAAGCCTTGTGCCGTGAGGTGAATGTAATTTTGGGTGTCACGCACGTAGCCCACCATCGGCAAGCCAAGCTGGCTGACGAATTCGGCCAGCTTGTCGGCGGCAATCGTGCGTGCGTCCACCCGCGTACCCACAATACCGATTTGTACTGAAGTGCCAACGGCCAATTGTTGCAACGCGTCCAGAAAGGTGCGCGTGGCATACATGTCAAAAATGCTGGGTTGCAGCGGCACCAACACCTTGTTGGCCAGCTTCATGACGTCCTTGAAGCGGCGTCCGTGCAAGCCGGCGGGTGTATCGAGCACCACATGCGTCGTCCCCTTGGGCGGCTTGGCGATCTGGTCCGGCCCCAGTTCCCAACTGCGAATCGGCCGTGCCGCTGCGGGCCGCAAATCCAGCCACAGCTTGCTTGACTGCTGCTTGTCAGCATCGCCCAGCATCACCGCATGGCCTTGCCCTGCAAAGTAGCCCGCCACCTGGGTGGACACCGTGGACTTACCCACACCCCCCTTGGGATTGGCTATGACGACCACCGGCATATCGGACTCCTCAACTTCAAAGGCTCTTGCGTGGATCAACCGGGTCGGCATGCCAGATCTGGCTGGCGTACTGCAGAATCGTCCGGTCACTGGAAAACTTGCCCATATTGGCCACGTTCAAAATCGCCTTGCGAATCCAGTCCGAGGGCTTTTTGTACGCAGCTTCTACCGCATGCTGGGCCTGAATATACGACGCGTAGTCTGCCAAAAGCAGGTAGTGGTCTCCATGGGTCAGCAAGTTGTCCACGATCGGCTTGAAGCGGTCGGGTTCCTCGGGTGAAAAGTAGCCCCCTCCAATCATGTCAATCACCTGGGCCAGCTCATGGTTGGCATAGTAATAGTCCATCGGGCGGTAGCCATTGGTTCGGACCTGCGCCACCTCATCGGTGCTGAGACCGAAGATAAAGATGTTGTCTGCGCCCACTTCGTTGTGAATCTCAATATTGGCGCCGTCCATGGTGCCGATGGTGAGGGCACCGTTGAGGGCCAGTTTCATGTTTCCGGTGCCGGACGCTTCGGTGCCCGCCGTGGAAATCTGCTCGGACAGATCGGCGGCAGGAATCAGTTTTTCTGCGACCGACACGCTGTAGTTCGGCACAAACACCAGCTTGAGACGCCCCTGCACGCGCGGGTCGTTGTTGACGATGCTGGCCACGTCATTGATGAGCTTGATGATCAGCTTGGCCACGTAATAGGCCGGTGCCGCCTTGCCGCTGATGAGCACCGTGCGTGGCACACAGGGCGCGTCGGGCGCATCGCAAATGCGCTTGTAGAGCGATATGACATGCAAGACATTGAGCAATTGGCGCTTGTATTCGTGCATCCGTTTGATCTGCACATCAAACAGCGAATGCACATTGATTTCCACGCCCAGCGTCTGCTTCAGGTCATCGGCAAAACGCTGCTTGTTGGCCAGCTTGACGGCGGCGAACGCCTTGCGGAAGGCGGCGTCTTCGGCCAGCGGAATCAACTGCTTGAGCTGGCTTAAGTCCTTCACCCATCCGGTGCCAATGCGCGAACTGATGAGTTCGGACAAGAGCGGGTTCGCCTGGTTCAGCCAGCGACGCGGCGTGATGCCGTTGGTCATGTTGACGATCTTGCCGGGGTAAAAGCGGTCAAAGTCGGAGAAGATCGTCTGCTTCATCAGCCGGGTATGGATCTCAGCCACCCCATTGACCGTGTGGCTGCCCACGATGGCCAAGTGCGCCATGCGCACCCGCTTGCCGCCCTCCTCGCCAATGATGGACATACGCCGGCGCAACTCGTTTTCGCCCGGAAACTGGTGCATCACCTGTGTCAGGAAACGCTCGTTGATCTCGTAAATGATTTGCAGATGGCGCGGCAGGATTTGCTCAAACAGGGCCACCGGCCAGGTCTCCAGCGCCTCCGACATGAGCGTGTGGTTGGTGTACGAAAAGGTGCGGGTGGTGATGTCCCAGGCCTTGTCCCAGGGCAGGTGGTTCACATCCACCAGAATTCGCATCAACTCGGCAATGGCGATGGCCGGGTGTGTGTCATTGAGCTGAATTGCCACCTTGTCCGGCAACGCTTCAAAACCATCGTGCGACTTGCTAAAGCGGTACAGGATATCGTGCAGCGAGGCGCAGACAAAAAAGTACTGCTGCTTGAGCCGCAGCTCGCGCCCCATGGCGGTGGAGTCGTCCGGATACAGCACCTTGGACAAGTTTTCTGAGCTGTTCTTGTCTTCCACCGCGCGGATGTAATTGCCTTCGTTGAAGTACTTCAGGTCAAAGTCCCGCGACGCCTTGGCCGACCACAGGCGCATGTTGTTGACGGTGGAAGTGCCATAACCGGGAATGGGCGTGTCATAGGCCATGGCCATCACATC